>JAGYMO010000374.1 GCA_018400255.1 Deltaproteobacteria bacterium | reverse complement strand
ATTCCTGGACATCATGTTTTTTGCAAATCTCACCAATCCTTTCCATATTTTTGACTACTGACTCTTTATCACCGTCTACCTCTATTATCAGCATTGCCTCTATCTTGCTTATATCTTTGTTTATTGCCTTTTCTACTACTTTGAGGGCATATTTATCCATTACCTCGCAGGCAGTCAGTTGAATACCAGAGCCGATTATATCAGTGACAGCCTTTCCGGCTGCAAAAACATCGTGAAAAATAGCTAATGCAAGGGCATTGTATTCTGGAATTACCTGTATTTTAACAGTGATCTCTGTCATGATCCCAAGGGTGCCCTCTGAACTGGTGAAGATATGGTTCAGGTCATAACCAAAGGACGATTTAGGTGTTCTAAATCCGGTTTCAATGACAGTCCCATCAGCGAGAACAACCTTAAGGGCCTTAACGTAATCTTTGGCGGTTCCATACTTAACCGCCCTGTGGCCACTAGAATTAGTAGACATCATGCCGCCTATTGTTGCTATAGCCTCGCTTCCGGGGTTGGGGGGAAACATGAGATTTTGTTTTTTCAGAGCCATGTTAAGCTGATTGCATATAACGCCCGGTTCTACCCTTGCGTAGAAGTTTTCTTTATTAATCTCAAGGATTGTGTTCATGGTATGTATATCGAGCAATATGCCGCCTTTTACCGGAAGGGATGCCCCTGTTGTTGCTGTACCAGAGCCCTGAACCGTAACAGGTATTTTTTCCTGGTTTGCAAGGCGCATAATATCTGAAATTTCCTCTGTAGTGTTAGCAAAGACTACCAGATCTGGTATCCCCTCATGTACTGATAGATCTCGCGAGTAGGACATTCGCTCAACAAGGTCGGAAAAAACATTTTCTTTACCAACAATTTTTGAAATTTCTAACGCTATATCCATTTTTAACTCCTTAGAATTTATTATTTAACCTAGCTATTTTTTAGCTATAATGTAACTACAATATATAGTAAAGAAATCAAAAAGGTGTCAAGACAAAAGTATTATATGTTCGCTGATTTTATGGTTTTTATGGATCATTGTCATCTAAACCAGCAAAGCCTGGCCCAAAGGGTCAGGCTTTTTCAAGATTTTAATCTAAGGTCTAAAAACATCTAATCATTATACTAAAGAATACTTCGGCCCTCCGCCTCCTTCCGGGGCAGTCCATACAATATTTTCATAGGGGTCTTTGATATCACATGTCTTGCAATGGACACAATTGGAGAAATTTAGCTTCATAGAAGGATTGCCTGTTTTCTCATCAATTTCCATTTCATATACATTGGCTGGACAGAAACTCAGGCAAGGATTTTGATATTCCTCTTTACATTTTGTGTAGCATATATCCAGGTCAAGTATTTTGAGATGTGCCGGCTGTTGTTCCTCATGAATGGTTCCTGAGTAGTAAACATCTGATTCTTTATCATAGGTAGCTGTTCCATCAAATTTAATTTTACCCTTCTGTTCATCGGTAGGCGAATCAGTGCCATAGTAATCAATAACCTTTTTTTGATGAAGAAAATCGGCCTCTGCAGATAATCGCCCTTTAAGGATTCTGCCGCCAAGTACATATTGAAATCCTGCTTTAATAAGGCCCATCCATAGTCCTTTTTGAAAGCCTTGGTGAAAATTTCTAACCTTATGAAGCTCTTTGCCTATATAGCTGTCGTATAAGGATTTTTCGTATTGCTCAAGTTCGCTAATAGAACAATCATCTTTTAGAAGGGCGTTAAATATTGTTTCGGCAGCAAGTATCCCCGATTTCATGGCGACATGTATTCCTTTTATCTTTTGGCTTATGAAAAGGCTTGCCGAGTCGCCTATGATAAGCCCGCCATCTACCACGAGTTTTGGTATTGAGAAATAACCACCTACTGGAGCAGTTTTTGCACCATATTGAACTAATTTTCCATCTTTTAGTATCTCTGCAACAAAAGGGTGGAGTTTAAATTTTTGAAATTCAAGATGCGGGTCGAGAAAAGGGTCTTCGCCATCCAGTCCCGTTAGCAAGCCCACGGAAACCATATTATTTTTCATGCTATAGATAAATCCACCGCCATAGGTGTTGCTTTTGAGGGGATATCCCATAGTATGGACAATCTTGCCCTCTTTGAAATTTCCATCTGGTATTTCCCAGACCTCTTTAACCCCTGCAACATAGGTCTGCGGGTTTTTCCCTTCATCCAGGCCAAATTTTTGTATCAATGTTTTGGTGAGGCTTCCCCTCGTACCCTCTCCGAATACCGTAACCTTAGCATGAAGGTCGATTCCCGGTTCAAAATTTGCCTTTTTATTTCCCTCGGGGTCAATACCCTTATCGCCAGTCCTTATTCCTATTATTTTATTATTTTCATAAAGTATTTCCGTTCCTGCAAAGCCTGGAAATATATCAACACCGCTTTCATCAACGAGCTGGCCCAGCCATTCTGTGATTTTAGATAGTGAAACTATATAATTGCCGTGATTATTTAAGGGGGGCGGTGTGATGGGTGATTTGATGCGACCTTTCTTGGTTAGCAGGCAGACCTCCTCTCCGGTAACTGCCGCTTCGACAGGTGCACCTTTTTCTAAAAAATCTGGCACAAGTTCCTTAAGGGCGGTTGGATCCATAATTGCACCAGATATATTATGGGAGCCTACGCTGAGTCCCTTTTCGAGAAGGGCGATCATGATTTCGTCAAGTTTTTTCCCCTCTCCACTTTCCTCAACCTTTTTGTTATGTTCCTGAATTAAATGTGATAGGTGAAGAGCGCCGCTAAGAGAGGCTACACCACCACCTACAAAGAGTACATCTACATCCATTACTTCTCTCTCGTCTTCCACTATTAAAACCTCCTAAAAATATTTAAGATTAAATGACTATGTAAATAGTTTCTTTAAAAGTTTGAACCCTGTGATTTATTACCTAATTGTATGTGGATTTTATAGATTGTTTTGTTCAATAGGCCAACTGTATATAACACAGAAGAGAAAAATTCTGCAAGCCAATTTTGATATCATTTAACAGTATGAAGTGTTTTTGATTGACTTAGGCTATGTCAATAGGGTATTGCTTTGTAACAAAAAAATGAGCAGGAGGTTACCATGGAGAGAACGTTAGCTATCATTAAACCTGACGGTGTGTCACGTGGCTTAATAGGAGAGGTGATTAGTCGATTAGAGAAGAATGGTTTGAATATAGTGGCAATGAAGATGCTTCATATGTCGAAGCAGCAGGCTGAGGGCTTTTATAATGTCCATGCCGGAAAGCACTTTTTTGAGAGTGTCACAGATTTTATGTCTTCCGGTCCTTGCGTTGTAATGGTTTTAGAGGGTGAAGGGGTTATTGATAAATACAGAAAACTAATGGGAGCAACTAATTATAAGGATGCAGAGGAGGGCACTATTAGGAGAGAGTTTGCTACGGATATTGAAAAAAATGTTGTACATGGCTCAGACGGCCCGCAAACCGCTTCCTTTGAGATTTCCTACTTTTTTAACGAGCTGGAAATTGTTAAAAACTCAACTACTATCGGCTGAAGCCGATAGCTCGAGGGTCAAAGGCACACAGGCACACGGGCACAGAGTTTTTTAGACGCATGAATACTTCTTTGTGCCTGTCGGCAGACAGGCCGCTGGGATGTTGGCCTCTCGATCCTCAACCATACGTCGGGAGAAGGCGAAAGTTTTTCTTCTATTCCCCGAAGGAGGCAATAAATAATGAGTGCCTAAGTACATCCGAAACTTAGATTAAAAGGAAAGGTATACATTACAGTGTTTTTCCCAAGGCATTCAGGAATTTTTCAACATTTTCCTCCCTGGCAGTATGCCCCATGAGGCCGATTCTCCAAACTTTACCAGCAAGGGGACCAAGACCGGCACCAATTTCTATTTTATACTCTTTGCGGAGCGTGGTGCGAACGCTTTCATCATCAGCACCATCAGGAATTGTTATCGCGTTCAACATCGGCAAACGGGCATCTGGACGGACAAGCATGTTTAAGCCCAAACCCTCTATACCTTTTACCAGCGCCTCGTGATTTTTTCTATGACGCTCAAAAACATGGTCCATACCCTCCTTCATTATAAGGTCAAGGGCCTCACAAAGGCCGTAAAGCATATTAACCGGTGCGGTATGATGATACGCCCTTTTTTTCCCTTCCCAGTAGTTAATTATCATTGAAAGATCAAGATACCAATTAGGAACCTTATTTTTTCTGTTTTGGAGTTTTTGAATCGCTCGTTCAGAAAATGATACAGGGGAAAGACCTGGAGGGCAGGAAAGACATTTTTGGCTTCCGCTATAGACCGCATCTACGCCCCATTCATCGATTTTTACAGGAATCCCTCCAAGACTTGTTACGGTATCAAGAATATAGAGCGTATCAGATCCGGCCAATAGCTGGCTAATTTGTTCTGCTGGATTACAAACACCTGTAGAAGTCTCTGCGTGAATCATGCCAAGAATCTGGTAATCCTTTTCATTGAGTTTATCTTTAACCTGATCGGCTAAAACAGGTGTTCCCCACTCAAATTCAATAGTATCTACATTGGCTCCTAAACGGGAGGCAACATCCGCCATGCGCTGGGCGAATACACCATTAACAAGAATTAGAACATTGTCACCTGTTTCTATTAGATTTACGAAACAGGTTTCCATGCCCGCGGAACCAGTGCCTGACATTGGTACTGTTAGGCGATTTTCTGTTTGAAACAAAATACGAAGGTTTTCCTTTATGGCATCCATAATGTTTATAAAATCACTATCCATATGGCCAAGGGTCGGTTTAGACAGGGCACTATAAACGGATGGCGCTATACAGGAAGGGCCTGGCCCCATAAGCAAAATTTCGTCTATATTTTCGAGTAGCTTGTGCATGATTATTCTCCATTAATGGTTGCAAACAGTAAGATTGCCTCGTGAAGATAAAAATTTTTAAATCATCTCTGCCTTGAAATTCTTTAAAGACATTTTGTAAGGACAGAACTATACATTTTATAAATATCCCTTGTCAAGAATGAATGTAACCATGTTGTAAAAAAGAGTAATTTTTTAATAAATATTTTTGCATTAAGTCAAAAAATGAGCATTAAAGGAAGTTTTTCAGCACTTTTCTCTCAAAAATTAGTTTTATGAGGGGGTCAGCAGCGTTCAATAATGGTCAAAAACGCGGCTGTGTGCAGCAGGTCATTATGGCAGAAGTCCTGCTGGGATAAAATGGAAGCAATGATTAACATCTCACCTATTCACGGTAGGTCTTTTCGGTGTTGTATGAATAACGGCGAGGCCGCAGTGTTTTGATAAAAACACCCTTTGCCTCTTCCCAGGTTTCTGCAGGCAATTGATTGCCGTCAGAGGCTTCTTGGTTTTAAAAGGCGATCTTTTTTGCACAAATTTACCAATATAATATAAAGGAGCACAACCTCCTGCGTTTGGACATTCCTTTTGTCTGTTGAAAAAAGGATTAAGGTTTTTTATGTGGAGGCAGACACTAAAATCCAATTCGTTGTATATCATGGCTTATAATGAATCCTCCTAATTTCCCTTTACATTTCAATAAAATAAGTTCTAATTTGAAATGATAAAAGGGAAACTGCACAATTTATGTCATAATATATGATCTTTGTTCCGGCCGCGCTGGGCGCTGCTGGTAAGCCGAGATGAGTTTCTCTGATCAATTTGCCTTGCGTCGCGCTGATTGGCGCTGCTAGAACAAATCGATGGAAGGGTCCGGCGCATAAAAGCCACATCAGACTTTGTCTCCCCTCGTTATGCTTCAGCCCGCTCATCTCGGCGTTCTGTTTCAAAAACGTAACCCTCATCCATATAGCGTATTGACAAAAGGCAGACAAAGGACTATATTTTTTACATGAAATACTTAAATTGGGATCAGGGAAAAAACGAAATATTGAAGCTTAATCGTGGAATTTCTTTTGAGGAAGTTGCTCTTTTAATTGAGTCAGGTCAGATACCCGGCATTAAAGAAAATCCAAATAGACCTAACCAAAAAATATATATCCTGGAAATTAATAAATATGCTTCCATTATCCCCTTCGTAGAAAAGGAAAATGAAATATTTCTAAAAACGATATTCCCAAGTCGTAAATATAGTAAACTCTATGATTTAAAGGAGGAGTAATGGCTAAAATAAATAAAAAGGCATTTGAGCCAATGGATGAAGAAGAAAGAGAATTGATGGAGTCTATCGATAATAATGAATGGCGTTCAGTCAAAAACTTCAAAGAGGAAAAAGAAAAAGCTGAATTAGCAGCGCGAAATACTTTAAAAAAAGATAAGCGCATTAATCTCCGGTTGCCTCAAAAAGATTATCATCAAATTCAGGTAAAAGCCATTGAAGAAGGCATTCCATATCAAACCCTTATTTCAAGCATCATACATAAATATTTGAATGGTACCTTAACCCCAAAATCGCCTGAACAGAACAAAGGCATTAACTAAGACAAGGCGTTCCGCCTTGCTTGTTATGCCGGTGGTGGGCTCTTGCAAGAAAGGGGCGAATATGATCCGAAAGTATATTGAGACTGCGATGGAGCACGCCAAATACGAAATCCTCCAAGACGATTCAACGTATTATGGCGAGATTAAAGAATGCCCTGGCGCCTACTCAAATGCTCAAACTCTGGAAAAGTGCAGAAATGAGCTGGAGGATGTTTTGGAGGAATGGATTTTGTTTCGTGTTTACAAAAATCTGGAAATACCTCCGATCGATAACATCGAAATTAAAATCAAGAAGCAGGCGATTGCCTGATGCCGCTTTTTGGTCCAATCAAGCGGCCTGACTTAGTCAACAAGTACCTTAGAAATGGGGCTTTGATGGTCCCTATTCGGGGGGAAAGCACCCTTTCATGGTCAAAGACGAGCTTACTTTGACCATCCTCAACCCCCGTCAGAAAGAGATTGGGAGGGAGTTTTTGATCAAAATACTTCGTCAAGCTGGCATATCCAAAGAAGAATGGGAAATGCTTTTTAAGTCTTATATATACCAGCCTTCAATATTCAATTATCAAGGGATTTAATGAGTGAAGCATTTACTGGAACAATACCTTAGAAGCCTTACTTCAACCTCAAAACATGGAGACGCCCGCGAAGAAAGCTACTACAAAAATCTTGATGATTTGATCAGACAGTATGCAGAAATCCAGAAAGTCAGAAATATTGATGTCACCATCCTTCCTAAAAACACCGAGGCGGGAAACCCCGACTTCCGAATCTGGGATGGAAAGAATCATATTACGGGTTATATTGAAGCCAAAGATCCATCAGTCACTAACCTGGATTACATTGAGGGAACGGAACAATTAAAACGCTATGTATCAACCTTTCCAAATGTTATTCTAACTAACTTCTATGAATTTCGTCTTTACCGGGATGGCCGGCGCATAGGCGGGGTTATGATTGGGCGCCCGGTAATTGCCCAAAAACTGCAAATGGCGCCGCCGTTAGAAAATATCGAAAGATTTCAAGAACTCTTTGACCTGTTTTTTTCATTTTCTCTTCCCAAAGTGCAAACCGCACGATCCCTTGCAATCGAATTAGCCAAGCGCACACGGTTCCTCCGTGACGAAGTGATTTCTGTGGAAATGGAACAAAACGGCAGCAAGGGTTATAAACAAATCATTGGCTTTTATGAGGCCTTTAAAAAATATTTGATCGGCACCCTAACAGAAAACCAATTTGCTGATCTTTACGCTCAAACCATTACCTACGGTCTGTTTGCTGCCTGAACAAGAGCGGACGGTGAGTTTAACCGGAAGCTTGCCTTTGACTACATCCCCCACACCATAGGCATTTTGCGAGACGTATTCAGCTTTATATCCATTGAAGAACCACCCAAATCCCTTCAAATAATTGTAGACGACATCGCCGAAATCCTCAATGCCGCGGATGTCAATACAATTCTGCATGAATATCATCGCACCGGCAAAGGCAGAGACCCAATTATACATTTTTATGAAACCTTTCTGGCAACCTACGACCCTCAAATTCGAGAGCGGCGTGGTGTTTATTACACGCCGGAGCCTGTAGTCAGCTATATTGTGCGTTCTATCCATTCCATTATAAAATCACATTTCGACCTGGCGGACGGCCTTGCCAGTGAGGAGGTAAAATTACTCGATCCCGCAGCAGGCACCCTGACATTCCCCGCGGAAGCCATTCGCCTCTCAGCCGATGAATTTAGGAACAAATACGGTGAAGGTGGGTTGCATCGCTGGATCAAAAAGCACATACTTGCCAATTTTCACTCATTTGAATTGATGATGGCGCCATACGCGATCGGACATCTAAAAATCGGGTTCATTTTTGATGAGCTCGGATACAAGATGGCAGATGACGAGCGGTTCAAACTGTATCTGACCAACACGCTGGAAATGGAAGAGATTGACCAGGTATTCATTCCCGGCCTCTCTTCTTTAAGTGAAGAGAGTCACCTGGCAGGCAAGGTGAAAAAAGAGCAGCCGGTACTGGTGATTCTCGGCAATCCGCCTTACAGCGGCATTTCCGCAAACATCAACAAATGGACGGAGCGGTTGCTCAAAGAAGATATTGACGGCACCCAAAGTTATTACAAGGTCGATGAACAGCCGCTTGGAGAGAAAAATCCCAAATGGCTGCAAGATGATTACGTCAAATTCCTGCGCTTTGCCCAGTGGAAAATCCAGACCTCCGGCTATGGGATTGTCGGCATGATCACCAATCATAGTTACCTGGATAATCCCACGTTTCGCGGTATGCGCCAGAGTTTGATGAAAACCTTTGACGAAATCTATATTCTCGATCTGCACGGCAACAGCCTGAAAAAGGAAACTGCACCTGATGGCAGCAAGGATGAAAATGTATTCGATATTCGGCAGGGTGTGACGATTGCGCTGTTTATTAAAAACAAGAAGGCCAAAGCGCCTGAAGTATTTCATCTGGATCAATACGGATTAAGAGAGGAAAAATATGGATGGCTTGATAACGCTGATTTCTCTAAAGCAAATTATATAAAGATAGAGCCGCAAAGTCCTTATTACTTCTTAGTAAAACGAGATACGGAAAAGATAAAACAGTATTTAAAATGGTTAAAGATCAATGAAATTTTTCCTGTAAATAGTGTTGGGATTGTTACTTCACGAGATGCCTTTGTTATCGGCTTTAATGAAAGAGAACTAAAAAGCAGGATACTTCAATTACAAAATCCTTCTCAGCCAGATGAAATTATTTTGCAGGCTTTTGAATTAAAAGAAAAATCAAACTGGAAGATTAAAGAGTGTCGGCAACATGTAGAAGAAATTAGCGATGTGAACACATATATCAAAAAAATATTATACCGCCCATTTGACAAGCGCTACATATTTTACCATAAATCGTTAGTTGAAAGAACCCGTCTCGAAGTCATGCACCACATGCTTGAAGCAAATATTGCCATTGTTGCTTCTCGACAAGCACAGAACGGTTTTAAGCATGCATTTCTTTCTAATAGAATAATTGAATTTAACCTTACAGGCACTGCAGGACGGTATGGCAGTGGTTATTTATTCCCCTTATACCTATATCCCGACAAAAACAAAAAACACATGTTCAGCGATCAAGCTGAAAAAGAACCGAATATTCCTGAAGCCCTGTTTGAAAAACTGGAGTTGGTTTACGGGCATAAGCCTTCGCCAGAAGACATTTTTTATTACATCTATGGCGTGTTCTACAGTAATATTTATCGAGAAACATACGCTGAGTTCTTAAAGATTGATTTTCCCCGTGTTCCGTTTACCGCCGATTACGAGATATTCAAAACTATGGGCAAATTAGGCAAACAACTTGCCGACCTGCATTTGCTCAAAACCCCGGCGCTCGATTTGCCCATTTCTAAATATCAGGGTAGCGGTACCAATGACAGGATTGAAAAAGTTACGTACAAAGAAGATGAGCAACGCATTTACATTAACAACGACAAATACTTTGAAGGCATCGCGCCGAATGTCTGGAATTATTACATCGGCGGTTATCAGGTGCTGCAGAAATATCTGAAAGACCGAAAGGGCAGAAACATGGATGATGCACCGCGATATTGCCGGATTGCAACAGCCTTAAGCAAAACGATTGAAATACAAGAGGAAATAGATACCATATATCCTGAAGTAGAGAAGAAACTCGTCCAAATGTAGGCCGTAATTTGAAAAAAGTTCAATGCCGCCTAATATAGAAGTACATTGATCAACCAGGGTCAGGGCCGTTTTTAGAACGGCTTTAATTGCTGACTGTAGATATTTTAAGCGGCTTTTGCGCAAGCATTGGCTGCAATTGGCCGCGAGTGTTAGGCTATTAAAGAAAGGAATAGAAAAATGACCTTTTGGAACTTAGGAACCTTACAACTGGAAGAGTTCAGGCCAGGAATTCGGAGTAAGGCAGAATTCGGTGATAACTTAATTATGGTCTGCATGGAAATTGAAGCAGAAAAGGAAGATAGGGGACACAAACATAACTTTGATCAATGCGGTATCGTTTTAGGTGGGCAAATAGAGATGTATATAGGTGAAGAACGCAAATTACTAAGCGCGAATGAGGCCTATTTCGTACCATCTGGGGTAGGACATGGTTGGAAAACATTCGACAAGCCTGTAAGGCTGCTGGACATATCATTAAAAGAGTGAAGCGCGGTTAGTCCTTTACATTTGACAAAAAATGGCATGCATGGTAAGACCAAAATGTTGAAGGGTCAAGGATTTCGCAATAAAGTATACGTATTAAGCCAAAAATGAATCAAAGCGCAACCTGATGAGACTAGACCGCATTGCCATTCTGCACTCAAGGTAATCGCAAAGCGCCTTCAGATCCTATTCTGAAACCTCATCGAGATTACCTTACAAAAAGCCAGCAACCTGTTCAGCCAACCAACATAGAACTTACCTCTACGTTCGGAGATTCTCTTTGTCTGTTGAAAAAAGGGATTAAGGTTTTCTTTATGTGCATCCAAACGGTAAAATTCGATTCCTTATATATATTATAACGTATGATGCATTTGCCTTATTTTCTTTGACATTTCAATAAAATAAATTATAGCTTTTAAAAACAAAAGTAAAACTGCACAATTTATGTCATAATATATAATCTTTGTTAGCATTTAATGTGAGGCACAAAAATGCCAGATTCAATTGTGGGTGTTTTGATAATAATTATTGCAATATTCCCAGGTTTCATTGGCGATTATATATATCGAATACTCGTAGGGGTTGATTGGCGAGAGAAGGAATTACGAGGCATTATAAGATTGGTTGGCTTCAGTGTCGTGGGTGTGACCCTTTATGCACTAGTAGCGGAATTGTTTAAATTGCCTCCTCCTCTTCACATTTTCCCGGCTACATTTTCGAGTATTTCTATAGATCATGCGAATCTTTCTAAAATTTTTATTCCCTATTTTGGACATTTAATTGGCGGATCTCTATCAGGACTACTCAGTGCTTTGGGTGCTAAGTTGCTTGCCAAGTATTCCTCACATTCTGCTTATCCAACCGCTTGGGATGATTTTATAAGGAGTTATGTCCAAGGACATTGGGTTGTTTTGGGCCTTGAAAGCGGAGATGTTTATGCTGGCAAGTTGAGAATAGCTGATATTTCTTCAGCTACTGATGAAAGAGACTTGGTTCTCGAAGAACCAGCTTTATATAACCCAGAAACAAAAGAATACGTCGCTACTTCCTACCAATACCTATTTATTAAATCCAAAAATCTATACTCAATTGCCGTTGTTAATGAGCCTGAAAGTGACAAGCGAATAATTCCTATAGGTCAAACCCTTTTTAAACAAGGAGGCAAAAATGAGTCCTGAAAAAACTACGCGTCCAACCACCCCGCGCCCGACACCTGATCGTGACAGCCAGAAAGGTGGTTATAACCCAAGTCGGCCTCAGGGGCCTCCCAAGGTACCTTCACCCCCTCCGCCGCCTACGCCTCTTAAGAAATAATACAACTGCTAACCTCGCCATTCAGCGGATCGCTTGCAGCTCCCGCTGATGGCCACCGTTATATGTAAGCGAGAATCGTATGACCAAAGAAGTTTTTGAAATTGCAGCAATAATCGTGACCTCGCTCGGAGGTGGTGGTGCTATCGTTTTTGCACTGTCGAATTGGCTTGGTAAAGTGTGGGCTAACCGGTTGATGGCGAAAGAGGTCGCCAAACATTCTAGGGATCTAGAAGCACTGAGAAGTGAGATAGTACGTAGTACGGAAAGTTACAAGATTAAACTCAAAAAATCCGAGCTAATTTTTCAAAAAGAGATCGAGGCTGCTTCTGAATTGGTATCGCTATCAAGGGACTTCCTTCCAACTTTTCGTCATCCTGACATGGATTGGGGTGATGCTTGCGATGAAATTGCATTGGGTTTCGAAAAAATTGAAAAACGGCTCAATGTGTTTCTTGCCAGAAATGGTGCAGTGATCCCTGATTTGGTCAAAGACAAAATAGGTAAATGTATTGGTATTGCGGGAGAAGGTAAGTTCCAAATAAATGGGATGGAAGTGTCGACTGAAGGCAACAGAATGGCAAGTGAACTATATGATGAACTTTGGGCAGCTGAGAAAGCAATACTCGTCCATGTTCGCTCGCAAACGAGCATATAACCTTGCTGCTTCAAAGGGCGCGCAAAAAGCCGAGCGCCCTGAGCAGCCTTTGATAAAAAATGGCATACATGGCAAGAGGAAAACATTGAAGGGTCAAGGGTTTCGTAATAAAGTATACGCATTAAGTCCAAAATAAATCAAAGCTCAACCGGAGTCCATTTCCATTTTGTCCTCAGGTAATCACTAAACGCCTTCAGATCGCCTTCTGAAAGCTCATCGAGACTACCCGGATAAAACTACAGGAATTTGCTCAACCAACGTAAAACTTTCCTCTACGTTCGGTGATTTCTTTTGCCTATTGAAAAAAGGCAATCTATATTCGCAGCGTAAAATTTGGTCGCCTATATGTATTGTAACGTATGACGGATATGCTTTATTTTCCTTGACATTTTAATTTATACGGATCTAATTTATGATATAAAAGCAGAACTGCACAGTTTATATCATAATATATATAATCTTTGTTCTGGCGGCGTTGCGCGCCGCCAGAACAAATCGATGGAACAGCCCGACGCATAACAACCGATGAGACTCGCCTCCCCTCGTTATGTGTCAGCCCGCTCATCTCGGCGTTATGGCTCTTAGTGAATATCTAGAAAAGAAAGGAGATTGTTTTGGTCAATAAAAATAACTCTGTCGATAATGTGTTCGGGATAAACCGTGATCTCCCATTAAACTATGTTGAACGAGAAAGCGCTGACAACATACTTGTAAACAACCTTGCAAGGCGTCAGCACTTAGTAATTTACGGAAGCTCCAAACAAGGCAAAACTTCACTAAGGAAACATTGTTTAAACATAGATGACTATATCGTGGTGCATTGTTCAAACAAATGGACTCTAGATCAAATACATGAAGCAATATTAAAGAATGCAGGTTTTGAGTTAACCCAGTCAACAACAAAAGCTACTTCAGGAAAACAAAAAATATTTGCGAAAATTAAAGCAGGAATATTTGGTGCAAGTGCTGAAGGTGGCGTAGAAGCCGAAAGAACATCAGAAAATAAGGTCATAACCGCTCCTCTAGAATTAGACCCATTAGATGTAAATGATATAATTTCAGCCCTCAACCAAATTAAATTCAAAAAATTCATTGTATTAGAAGACTTTCATTATCTACCTATAGATACACAAAAAGATTTTTCTGTTGCCCTTAAAGCTTTCCATGAAAACTCTGAGCTGAGCTTTATTATCATCGGCGTCTGGTTAGAAGAAAATCGGTTGAGTGTATATAATGGAGATCTTGTCGGCAGATTACTGCCAATTAATGCTGATAAGTGGACTCGAGAAGAACTACTTAAAGTTATCTCTAATGGTGAAGCTTTGATAAACATATCCTTTTCAGAAAAATTCAAAAATGAGTTGCTTGATTCATGTTACGATAGTGTATATATCGTCCAGGAAGTTTGCCATCAATGCTGTATCTCTGAAGGTGTTCACGCCACTCAATCTGAATTGAAGGAAATCGGTAGTACCTTAAATTGTAAAGATATAATTGATCGAGTTGTTAATCAGCAAGGTGGGCGGTTCAATTCCTTTCTTACTCAGTTTGCAGAAGGATTTCAAAACACAGAGCTTGAAATGCATAAATGGCTATTATATCCAGTATTAACTGCTGATTCAAATCACATTGAAAATGGTATTAAACAGTCAGAAATAAGGCAGAAACTGAAAGAAATACATCCCAGAAAGATTGAATTAAATTCTGGGAATGTAACTCAATCTTTACAGTCAACAACCTCTTTACAGATAAAGAAGGACATAAAACCAATGGTACTTGATTATGATCAAACTAATCTGCGACTAAATATCGTTGATAAAAGTTTCCAAATATGGCTATCAAGGCAAGATAGAAATGAATTATTAGATTTGGTCGGCCTGCCCCAAATGCCATAACATTTGCATTAAGCCGATTTGGCTAAAAAACCGCCAAACCGCTTATGCAAGGCGTTCGGCAGCGGAAAGGAAAATGTAATGTCTGATGAAAATGAAATCTTAGGGTTGGAGCCAATCTTTACTTCAGACGTTGATTGGCAATGTAATGCTTGTCTGAACTGGTCGAATGATGTACTTGAACTATACGTCATTGGATACAAAGAAGCAGCGGATAAACTAGTTGAATACATAATAGAAACCGCACAACATCAAGATTCTCTCGTCTTTCCTGTCTGTTTCCTGTATCGTCAGTACATAGAGTTGCGTCTCAAAGGGTTAATAAAGTCCGGGAGGCGCTTGCTAGATGAACCAGGCACATTCCCGCAACACCATAAAATCCTTTATCTCTGGGAAACTGCAGCAACTATAATGAGAAAAGTGTCTGACGGAAACATTGAACCACCAGACTTTTTGACGCTACCTTCCCATGTTGTAAATGAGTTTTCGAAAATCGATCCTGATGCATCTGCTTTCCGTTACCCAAACGATAAACATGGAGCAAATCCGCTGGAGGGTTTGTCACACATCAATTTACGGAGAGTAGCACAGTATGTGAGCGCTTTTGCGAAGGCTATGGATGCTGCTAGCACAGGAATAGCGGTGTACTTGGATCAAAAGAACGAATTTATCAGGGAATACAGCGGCTATTAAAGCCGAACAAAAAAAGGATTAGTTCCGAGTCGAGGAACGAGTGCTCGGAACTAATCCATGGTTCAAGAAGCCGCGGGTTATAGGGGAAAAGGT
>JAGYMO010000373.1 GCA_018400255.1 Deltaproteobacteria bacterium | reverse complement strand
TTTCTCAAAAAGCTCCACTAATGCTGTATTAGTGGAGCTTTTTTACGTCTATTTTGAAAAACGACAGGTGATGTTAAGAAAGAAAAAGAGAGCATAAGGCAGGGGTAGGTTACTTTATTGTAAGCTTAAAGGATGATAAATGACATAGGAAGATACGAACCCTGATTCCGGTCCCTGATGAGTAAGCTAAACATGAGTAAAGGGCAGACCTACCACTTTCCTTTTTTTGGCCAGAAATGTGAAATTAGGTTTAATCTTTCTATATATTATTCAAATTATGGAGCTATATAGTTCTACAGAATAACTTGTTGTGCCGCCGTTGCCACTGGGCTTTGGTAAAACAAAATTATGAAGTGCTGCCTAAGGCATATAGGAGCCCACCCAATATGCGTGAAACGATTTTCATAAGTCATGCCACCCCTGAGCAAAGCGACTTTGCCATTTGGCTTGCCTCGCGCCTCAGCTCACTTGGCTACGACATCTGGATAGACAAAAATGCTCTTTTGGGAGGAGAGAAGTTCTGGGAAAAAATAGACCACGTTATTAGAAATAATGCTGCCAAATTTATTCTTGTATACTCAAAAAACATTTGTGTTAATCAAAATCCTGGATGTCTGAAAGATGGAATCTCTAAAGAATACAGTCTAGCAGAGAGCATAAGCAAACAGTCATCACTCAAGGATTTCATCATACTCTTGAACATCGACAACTCTACTTATAATCTTTTTATCGGGGCGGACCGGTTGATTCAGATACCATTTTATGACAACTGGGCAGAAGGTCTAAGGCAACTATTAAAAAAGCTGGACAAGGATAACACCCCAAAGATTGTAAACAATAAAGCTTCCGAGTTTGCAGACTGGTTCGAAAACAAATACATCACTAAAGGTGGGGTAGTTGCAGGAAAGCGGGAGCTTTACTTCAGTACATTCTGGCCCATATCTGCATTACCCAAGATCTTCTACATGTATCAATTCGAATCTGAAGCGAATGCACGATCGATCTACAATGAAGAATTCACGTACCCTGTTGGAAAGATATCAAATATATTATCTTCGTTTTCTTCTGAATTTCTCAGACAACTCCAAGATGAGAGACGCGAACCTATGGCTGAACTCAAAGGCCGGTTTGAGATTGAAGTAAGCAAAGTCCTCACTGGTTTTGAGAGCACGGATTTCCCCAGTCATTGGGACTGCACAAACCACTTAAAAGCTCTTCTCTCAAGGGTGTTTCACCTGCTTATGAAAAAGCGCGGCATGTTTTGGTATGAATTAGCCAATAAGAAACAGGCTTATTACTTTACTCCTGCTAATTTGCATGGGAATAAGGTAACCTTTGAATATGTTTTTGGCACTAAAAAACAAAACAAAAAAAAGACACTAATTGGCAAATACCTCTCGCTGGGGAAATGGCACTACGCCGTATCATGCAGACCAGAATTCACCCCATTTTTGGCCTTCAGCCTGAAGTCTCACCTTATTTTTACGGAAAGTGGTTTTGCGGCGTGGCAAGACAAAGATAAAATGCACACCCATCGTAGGAAAAAAGGAAAGCGTTTTTTTAACAAGGAATGGCGTGACATGTACCTCGCCTTTCTCAATGGTATAAAGGACAAAGAAGGGGAAATCAAAATACCACTTAATAGCGATTTCATCCTCAAAATGGAACCCACGCCAATGTGCTTCTGGTCAGATTTTGGTTATTATGAGCCTAAGTCAAAAGACCGGCAGGATGTACTTAATCAATATGAAGAAGAAATGGAAGAGGAAGAAGGAGAGTTGATAAGTGGGCAGTAATAACGGGCAAGTTGAACTTCTGCACATTCCTGAACCCCGGTTGACCTTCGGATTCGGTCAAAAATTGGTTGATGTAAGGGATGGTATAACCCTATTCGGCCCATTTACTCAAGACAAACTCACTGGCCAGTTAAACGTAGGGATTATAGGCCCTCGCGTACAAAGAAAAGCATTAAAAGACTATCTAGAAAAAATCCACAAGCCTGTATACAACGAAAAGCAAGAGTTGGCACGTCCTTTTTTCCCGGGGCTGGAAGCAGCCTTCGGAATATGCATCAACTTCAATAATATACCTGAGATAGATGTACCTCTGGAAGAGATTGCAGAATACCTGCGTTACACTGACGGGCATCAAAGGGTTCATAACCTTTGTAATCTTTATTCTGACCGCTTGATAAGATATGGGAAGGAAGAAGAAATGCCTGTCAACGTTTGGTTTGTGGTCATACCGGATGAGATTTACCTTTATGGACGTCCAAAGTCAAAAATCCCGTTTTCAGAAGAAAACATAAGGTTAGGGCTCAGCAAGAGACAAAGAGACCCGAGGCAGGGATTCCTTTTCGACGAACTCAACCAGCTTAAAGATGCTTATGAATTCGAAGTCAATTTCCACAACCAGCTTAAGGCGAAATTGCTTTCGAGCAGAATCGTGACGCAGATTATAAGAGAGAGCACTATAAACTACAGTGAGTTATGGAAGAATGATAAAAAAATTGAGGAAGAAAGAAAGTTCGATACTGCTAAGGCATGGAATATCAGCACAACTCTTTATTACAAAGCTGGCGGTTTGCCCTGGCGGTTAGGGGATGTGCGTGAAGGAGTCTGCTACATAGGACTGGTTTACAAGAAACTCCACACAGATGAGATTGATCGCAATGCCTGCTGTGCAGCCCAAATGTTCCTTGATTCCGGAGACGGAGTTGTATTCAAGGGGAACATTGGCCCATGGTACAATCCAAAGACAAAAGAGTTCCACATAAAAAGAGTAGACGCAAAGGACCTATTGGCGCAATCTCTAAATGCTTTCAAGGAAAAATCCCAAACTGATAACAATCCAAAAGAAATTTTCATCCACGCCAAGACTTATTTTGATGATGAAGAGTGGGAAGGGTTTTCTGCAGTCACTAAAGGCAAGGCAGCACTGGTAGGTGTCAGAATTTGCGATGACATGGCCATCAAATTGTTCCGAGATTATACCTATTGCGTCCCAAGAGGAACCGTCTTGCGAATAAGCGCTTCAAAAGCATTGCTATGGAGCAAAGGATTTATCCCAAGGCTGCAAACACAATTAGGACTCGAAACTCCCAACCCTTTGGATATAGAGGTGGCAAGAGGAAAACAGGATATCACAACAGTATGCAAAGATATTCTTGCGTTAACAAAGCTCAATTATAACGCATGCATTTACGGTGATGGGCTTCCAGTAACCTTGCGCTTCGCAGACTCCATCGGTGAAGTACTTACCGCTGGTCAAAACATCGAAACTGGGGTTTTGCCTTTCAAGCATTACGTCTAATTTATTAGTAGCCGGATAGAAAATACCTACTTTGTAATAGTAATAACAAGAACTTAATTTCCAACCTATTCGCCCAACAACAAGTTTCACCCCATGACGGGGTGAACTTGTCGTTATCTGCCCAATTACAAAAAATGCTTGACTTTCATGATGGTATGATTAATTATCATACTGGAGGTAAATAATGGGAACGGCAAAAGTAGCAATCACGATCGATGATGAAACCCTTCAGAGGCTTGACCGTCTCGTGAAGGAACATGTTTTTCCTAATCGGAGCAAGGCGATTCAAGAGGCCGTACAGGATAAAATTAAACGCCTTGAAAAAACCCGGCTCGCCAGGGAGTGCATGAAACTTAATCCTTCATATGAGAAAGCACTCGCTGAAGAAGGAATATCTGAGGATGTGACTGAATGGCCAGAATATTAAGAGGTGATATCCGTTGGGCTGATTTGAATCCTACAAAAGGGAATGAGCAAGCCGGTGTCAGACCAGTACTTATATTAAGCCATGATATCTTTAATGAAAGATCAGGAACCGTTATTGCTATGGCGATCACCAGCCAGCCACAACGCGCTGGATTCCCTCTCACATTTGAACTTGAGTCCGACAAGCTGCCAAAAAAATCATGGGTAAAAATCAGCCAAATAAGAACCCTTTCTGTTCAGCGCATTGGCAAGAGAATCACTAACCTACCACCAGAAATTCTTGAGCAGCTCATCGATGGCCTAAGTGAGATTATTGGAAGATAACCATTCACTGAAGTGTGGGCTTGGGCTCTGACCACGCTATGCTATTAAAATTCATTGATAATCTGCCAAAAAATTGGCATCTTGAGGGCTTACATGGCCATTTTCATGGGAAAAATTGCCGCCATAAGAAGCAGAATTATTTGTGTATTAAATAACGATAATCATGAGCCACAAAAACATTTGTGGATAATCTGTGAGCGGCAAACAGTCATAATCAATAGGGGTTCGGAAATACGTTCAGTTATAGCAAGCTTCTAGCTATCAGCTATTGGCTATCAGCTACCAGCTGACAGCTACCAGCTAATTCATACCGCCTTTCTTTCCTTGACAAATCAGAAATATAGGAATAGCGTAATCGCAAAATAAACATAACCATTTAAGGAGGTTATTGTGTTTACCCCATACAATGCGAAGCCTATTTCACTGGCGTCTGCACCGTGGAATGAAATTCACCCTGAAAAACAACTTTTCCAAAGCATACCTGTAGTTCTATTATTCCACAATTTTTACAATCTAAGATATGCTATTCCACTGGGGTTCAACTATTTTAGAATAAGTATTTTTCAAAAAGCTCCACTAATAAAGCCTTAGTGGAGCTTTTTTGTGGCTGCTATTAAGAACTAATAGAAGATTTAACCAAATTTTTTACATATATAAAGGTTGATAATGGCTAAGAATAACAATGGGGCTAATCTGGGTTTTGAGAATCAAATGTGGGCCGCAGCTGATAAGCTCAGGGGCTATATGGACGCCTCTGAGTATAAGCATGTGGTTCTCGGCTTGATTTTTCTCAAATATATCTCCGACGCTTTCCAGGCAAAGTACAAGCAGCTGGAGGCCACGAAGGATACTGAATACACAGACCCGGAAGACCGTGATGAATACGCGGCTGGAAACATCTTTTGGGTGCCCAAGGAGGCTCGTTGGAAAGTGCTTCAGGATAGTGCCAAGCAGCCAACCATCGGCAAACTGGTTGATGACGCGATGGTTGCCATTGAGAAAGAGAACCCGACCCTCAAGGGCGTTCTGCCCAAGGACTATTCGCGTCCATCTCTGGATAAATACCGCTTGGGTGAACTCATCGATATCATCAGCAAGATCGGACTTGGAGACGATGAAT
>JAGYMO010000372.1 GCA_018400255.1 Deltaproteobacteria bacterium | reverse complement strand
TAGACGCAAAAAGAAAGATTTTGTCGGCCCATTGCCAGCTAAAGATGGTTGTATGGCTTACTGAGGTAACAGCGCTTGAACAATGGGGGCAAAATTTTGCATCTTCTGGTATTTGCTTTTTGCAATGGGGGCATATGGCTATTTCCATCTCCACTCCTGGTCTATATAAAAAAATAAGGAATAGTTTTAATGCATTTTTGTTTATTTTTTGTTGTAGCAAAAGACATGGAAAGTAGCGTCTATTGCGCTATTGTTACTTTTTTATATGATAAAGAAGCAAAAGTCAAGGAAGAATTGGAAGGAAATATTCCTTTTGGAAGAAAATATTTTTGTTTTTATCCTTAAAGGGTTGAAGCGGGTATATCAAATTCTCCACGCTGAGAAGATAAAAGCGTTAAGGCGGCTGGCTAGTTACGGTTGTAGTATTTTCTCAAATAGAAAAGGGTCTATTTAATCTTAATAATTCAATAGATTAAGTAATGTGAAAAATGTAATCCTCATTGATTTCTAAAAGGGGTATTTCTTGATAAATTACTATGGGAATATTTTGTAAAATTATTATTGACAGATTTTATTTCATATGAAATAAAATATATCATATCTGAATACTAAAGAAAATGAGTAGCTTTTACCTGAAAGAAAATTCGCATGATAGCAAAAATGCAACTTGATCAGGTCAAGTTACCATTGTGCGGAGAGAAACCTTTTCACTATTGGCAGATGCGGTATTTGAAAGGGGAAATATAAAAATGCAACTGTTATAGAAGGTTCATCAGTTGAGGGTGATTCTTTGTAAGGATAAATAATTCTATCTTTATGGCAGCTATACCGGAGCAGAAAAATATGGTGGAGCTTATGATTCACGTTTAAAGGCTTTCTTATGAAACATACCGATAAGGTACTACGATTCATCCAAGAAATAAAGTGGCCATATCTTCCTTCTGAAGTAAGGCAGCAATCGAAACGTTGCCTTATGGACAGCCTTGGTGCAATGCTATCAGGTATGAGAACCCCTGTAGCTGGGATAATGCAACGCATAGCTACCACACAGCTCAAAGGCAATGAGGCTACCCTTGTGGTTAGCGGCGTCAAGGCTTCTGCTGCCGGAGCGGCGTTGGTAAATGGTTTTGCTGGAAATGCCCTGGATATTGACGATGGATACCGATTGGTAAAAGGGCATCCAGGTTCCTGTATTCTGCCGGTGATTCTATCAGCAAGTGAGATTGTTTCCGGGTGTACAGGCAAAAACTTCTTGGAGGCAATGATTGTGGGGTACGAAATTGCAATTCGTGCAGGTCTCATAAGACACACCCTTTATGAAACGTATCATTCATCCGGAAGCTGGGGGGCGATTGGTGGGGCAGCGGCTGCCGGAAAAATTCTCAATTTGAATGAAGAGACCCTCGTTCACGCACTTGGGGTTGCAGAATACCATGCCCCTATCGCTCCAATGATGAAAGGCATTAAGACCCCTTCGATGGGAAAAGACAGCATAGGGTGGGGAAGCTTTGTTGCCATGATGTCTGCTCTCATGGCAAGAGAAGGATTCACTGGAATTCAGCCGATTTTTGAAGATACACCAAATTCATTTTTGATTGAGGGCTTAGGTGAGCAATATAAAATGATGGATTTATATTTCAAACCCTATGCGGGTTGTCGGTGGGCACAACCTGCGGTTGAGGGAGCCCTGAGAGTGACTAAACAGGCCGGACTAAACCTAAATGACATAGAAAAAATTCAGATCTTTACATTTGCGGAGGCAGCTGACTTAAGTCGTATATACCCTGAAAGTACCGAAGATGCCCAGTACAGCATGTCGTTTCCTGTTTCCGTTGCTTTGATCGATGGTGAGGTGGGGCCGGATCAGGTTTCACCACCCAGGATTTTTGATGAAGATATAAGAAATATGATGGGAAGGATTGAAGTTCTGGTCGAGGATAGATTTCAAAAGGAGTTTCCCGAAAGGGCCCTTGCTGAAGTAAGTGTTATCACAAAGGATGGAAAAATATTAAACTCGGGCATAGTGTCGGCCAGATGGGAGCCAGGCAGCGATGCGCCTACAGATGAAGAATTGGAGAAGAAGTTTTTCTGGTTGGTTCAACCTGTCTTAGGAGAGGCAAAAACCAAAAAATTAGTGAAAATGATATGGGAATTTGAAAATCTTACAGACCTTAAAGAGTTTATGCGTTACTGTATAAAATAAGTTGGCAGACATTCATGCGTTTCCTTGTGAGATTTGACATGGATTGTGGTGCTATTTAATTAATGATAGGATAAGGTATGATATCTGCTTTATGAGATGCGCAGTATTTTCTATTGGGCATATTTTATTGGTGTATGACACTTATATATCATAAGGCTCTAACGTGACGGCAGCTGCCCAAGATGACAGGAATCAGGTAGGCGCGAGGCATATTTAGACCTAAAAAAGATCTGATAGCATCAATAAAATGAGGTAAACAGGGAAGGAACAGGCTTGAAAGACCATTATTAAACCCTGTCTATAAATGACAATTTGTATAAAGTACTGCCAGCAAAGAGTGTGCCTGCTGTTTTTTTGAATTATTAAGAGGTCTCACAGGAAATTTGTTTTTTACCCCGACCGCAGAAAGCCACGGCTTTAGCCGTGGATGAATGC
>JAGYMO010000371.1 GCA_018400255.1 Deltaproteobacteria bacterium | reverse complement strand
CTGAAGAAAAAAGACCCCGACATTGTCTTTGTTTCTTCAAACATTCCCTTTGCGGTAAATTTTATTAAACAGGCCAGGGAGATGAAACTTAATCCACGGGAGTACCATTGCATTCATCACAGCGGGGTCTTTTTGAAGCCCTTGGGAAACAGCGCTGAATCCATAATCGGACAGTCTTACTGGGTGGAGGGAATGAGGATAGGTGATGTCAACCTCATCCATAATGTGCTCAGGGAGGCGGAAATCAGCGAACCGATGTATCCCTGGTCACCTGTATGGGTGGCCGCATTCCAGATCATACAATCCGGTATTCAAAAGGCTGGGACTCTCAATAATACCGTTTTGATGGATGCCTTAAAGAACCTTACTATTGAGACGGTTTTGGGCAGGGTTTACTTCCACGAAACAGGATATGGGTCCATCAATACCTATCCTTCTCAAATCCAGAATGGCTCCTACAGGGTTTTATACCCGCCGGAGGCAGCTACTGGAAAACACATCTACCCACGGGCAGCCTGGAAGTAATACGGAATGAGTTACGATTGCTATGGCGTCACAATTTTTTCAGGTCGTGGTGGGGGGCATTTTATTGGGTGGCATATATGGTTTTGCCGCATTCGGCCTTTCCATCACATTTGGTGTCCTGAACATACTCAACTTAACCCATGGAGATTTTCTTATGCTTGGATCTTTGGTGGGTTACGGTATCTTTTTACACTTTGGTATAAATCCTTTTATCATAGCAATAATAATCATACCACTATTTGTCGTAATTGGCGTTGGATTTTATCTCCTGCTGCTAAAGCCCATCAGCGGGAAGCCACCAAACCAATTGCTTGTAGCATCTGTTCTCATTACCTTAGGGGCCTCTATAGTCATTGAAGATCTGACCTCCTTTTTCTGGCCCCACCCGATAACCGGGATCGATTATTCATTACCTTCGCTTGAGCTATATGGGGTAGTGATCTCGGAAACACGGCTTTTCATCCTGCTGTTTTTACTTATCCTGGCCGTTTCTATTCAGCTTTACCTGCAGAAGACTTACATGGGAAAAAGCATAAGGGCTATTACTCAGTGCCGGGGGGGTGCGAAATTGATTGGGATTCCGATATCTCGTATTTCAGCCTTGACTTTTGGCTTAGGGGTGGCCATTGCTGCCTCCGCAGGCGTTTTTTACATAACACTTTTTACCGTGACACCAGTAATCGGGATACCGTTAACAGTAAAATACATGTCTATTGTAGTGCTGGGAGGATTGGGCAGTCTAACGGGATCTGTGATAGGGGGTATTATCTTAGGCATTGCTGAGTCCCTAACGGCTTACTGGTTTGGGGCTCAGTGGTCTCCTGCTGTTTCGTTTATTTTATTAATCTCGATCCTTATGATTAAACCCGAAGGTCTTTTAGGGAGACAACGATGAGCTGGATACAGAGGAAAAACCTTTACCTGGTTGCGATTCTATGTTTGTGTGTTTTGGCTGCCTTGCCTTTGCCGGCCTCATCCTATGCCTTGATGTGGGTTTTTTTGACGGCGGTCTACCTTACTCTTGCCCTCAGTTATGACATTGTGGGAGGCTTCTTAGGTTACATGAACCTGGGTCACTCTACATTCTTTGGCTTGGGGGCGTATAGTACCGCCATACTGCTCAATCATGATTTTGGCCTTGCCCTTGCCCTGTTTTTGGCTATAATTTTTACAGCAGCCTTTGCCGCTATCGTAAGTTATCCTTTTTTCCGCTTGCGAGGTGCTTATTTCGCCCTTGCAACCTTTGGCTTGATTAGCCTGATGGAGGTCTTTGCCTCAAACCTTCAACACGTAACCGGGGGTTCTGGTGGGATATCAACGCCACCTGGTGATTATATGGTGCCGGCATATTACCTGTCGCTTATAGCCGCCGGTGGAACAGTAATCCTTAGCCATTTCCTGGGCCGTTCCCGGTTCGGGCTAGCCCTTTTAAGCATCCGCGAAGATGAGGAGGTTGCTCGTTCTTTCGGGGTCCCTACCTTCCCTTACAAAAGCCTGTCTCTTGTTATCAGTTCCGTGCCGGCCGGCCTGGTGGGCGGAATTTATGTATGGAATGTCACCTATATTAGCCCTCCGGCCGCCTTTGGTCTGGAGATCGCGCTTAGTCCGGTCGTAATAGCCATGCTTGGAGGGACAGGGATTACACTTGGGCCTTTAGTTGGGGCGGTATTTATAACCCTTATACAAGAGCTACTTTGGATAAAGGTTGCTCACTTTCATTTAACCATTTATGGGGTGTTGCTGGTATTGCTGGGACTGTTCATGCCGGGAGGAATTTTGCGGACTCGGTGGCTTTGGCCGGTCGTTCAACGTCTTGGTTTTGGGGAAAAGATCGATTATTTCAAGAAACAGGGAACACTGGAAAGGTAAAAATACTATGACCTATTTGCTGGAATGTGAAGGTGTTACTAAAAATTTCGGTGGGCTTGTAGCCTTGAAGGATATCAGTATACAGGTTACGAAAGACGAAATCATTGGTATCATTGGGCCTAATGGGGCAGGCAAGACCACGCTATTCAACATCATTGCCGGGGCACTACCGCCGAGTTATGGAAAGGTCTTTTTTAAGGGTCAAAGAATTTCTGAAAAGCCTGCTTCTGAGATATGCCGCCTCGGAATTGCCAGAACATATCAGATGGTTCGCCCCTTCAATTCTCTTACCACACTGGAAAACACCTTGATAGGCTTATCTTTCGGGAGAATAAATCCGCCCGACTATAAAAAGCGGGTTATCGAGGCCATGAATATTCTTACTTTCATGGGGCTGGGAACTAAGGCAAACAATGCCGCGGAAACCCTTACCTTAGTGGAAAAGAAATATTTGGAGATGGCCAGGGCTATGGCTACATCGCCGGAAATTTTACTTCTGGATGAAGTACTCTCTGGGTTGGGACCTGCCGAAATAGTGCGTGCTATGGATACCATCCGAGAGATTCAAGCCTCTGGGGTTACCGTTATCATGATCGAACACGTTCTAAGTGTTATCATGGAATTATGTCATCGGGTCATTGTACTTAACTATGGCGTCAAGATTGCTGAAGGTAAACCAAACGAGGTGGCTAATGATCCAAGGGTGGTGGAGGCCTATATAGGAAACGTTGAAATGGGTGAGCAGGAGACATTGAATGCTTAAGGTGGATAAAATCAATGTATTTTATGGATTGTTGCAGGCGCTGTGGAATGTATCTTTTGAGGTGCAAAAAGGTGAAATCGTGAGTTTTTTAGGCTCGAATGGAGCTGGTAAAACTACAGCTATAAAAACCGTTCAGGGGATGTTGAGGGCTAGCTCCGGAGAGATCCTGTTCATGGATACTTTCATAGATAGATTAGATTCTCATAACATCGTAGGGTTGGGCCTATCTCTGGTTGCTGAAGAACGTCTTCTATTCCCCTCTATGAGTGTCCTGGAAAATTTAGAATTGGGGGCGTATTCACAGAGGGCACGAGCGGTTCGAAGGCAGAGCCTGGAATGGGTATACGGTCTTTTCCCTGTTTTAAAAAAATGCAGCAGGCAAAAGGCCTATACGCTTTCAGGCGGAGAGCAGCAAATGGTGGCTATTGGCCGGGGCCTTATGGCCAAACCAAAGCTGCTAATGATGGATGAGCCCTCTTTAGGGCTGGCGCCTCTTTTTGTTGGACAATTATTTAAGGCAATAGAGATGATACATAAACAGGGTGTCTCTATCCTGCTAGCGGAGCAAAATGTGAGCATTTCCTTGAGAATTTCAAAAAAGGCCTATGTTTTTGAAAACGGGCGGGTAATTTTAAAAGGCAGGGCCGTTGATCTTCTTCAAAATGAGAACATTGAAAAGGCATATTTGGGTTTATAGGCTGAAAGCTTTATAGTGGTATGTGGAGCCCCCACGGGCAAGCCGTGGGGGCTCCACTTGATTCTCCCTGGCCGTTACTCATCAAAGCGGCACGCTATATTACCATTAGTATCTAGAGGGATATCTTCCCATCTACTAAGTATTTTCAGGTCCTTTCGTTCATGTAACTCTTTTTTAAATGCTCCTGAGACATACATTCTGGAAAGCTCCAGGGTATTTTTGATGTATACAAGCCTGACTTCAGGGGCGGAAACGCCACCGATAGTCCAAAGGCATGCCTTGATGGCCTCTCTGTCTGTATCAAAATATATAGGTATCGATCCTTTTTCAGGGCTTATGGCGGTGATGCAGTTGATATAGGTTTTCTTTATGTCCATGTTTTTTACAAGCCTCGTGGTGGTAAAGTCCGCAAGCCCAATACCAAGTGCGTTTCCCTCACTTTCTCTGGAAAGATTTCTCACGAATATTCTTTTAATAAAGGGGCCTTTTGTGAAATCACCGAGGATATCTCGATTGCGGCCTGTAATATTGACATCCATACCTGTGCCGGAAATGTTCTTCCCGATTTCATCAACTATAAGCACATCAATGTCATTAAAGGGAAGACGTGCCATTCTCTGCTTTGCTATGGATAATAATTTTTCCTCTTCCTCAGGGATATCGTCAGGTAATATCGCCTGAAGCATGCTCGTTTGATCATAGCCGTTTTCCACAATCGCCAGACCAAACAGGATAGGGCATTTTTTTATTACCTCAAGGCCTACAGTAGAGATTATTTTTTGAAAGGTAAATTTTACCGCTGCCTTATGGTAATATTCCGCCCCTTTCTGTTTGCCCATGCCAATAGCCATCATTTTCATAAGTCCACTTTCCAGGGGGCCTTTAAATTTAGTATGGGGTTTAATGCGATTTATAAGCACAATATGGTCTGCCTCCGATGCATATTTATCCACGTATATTGGATATCCGTCTACAGCGTCACCTAAGTACTTTACATCCATTGTGCTCCGAATAGGGCAGCCCATATTTTTCTCGGTTATTCCAAACCTCTCAAGCACACTAATCTGACCGTCGGAAGTAGCCCCTCCATGGCTACCCATGGATGGAAAAATAAATGGTTTGGCGCCAAGCCCCTTAAGTTCATCCACGACGATTTTTGTTATGATATCGATATTGGCAATCCCCCTGCTGCCACCTGTTATAGCAACAGACTCGCCGTGTTTAATTTTCTCTCCAAGCCTTAGTCTCGACATCTCCGCGATAATCAGACCATTTACATCCTCGATTTTTATTGGGTTAAAATGTTGCCCTATTAATGCAATCTTTGGAAGCTCCATGTTAAAGTCTCTGCTATATTGTATTTATTAAGTGACTGTTAGATACCATTCACAAATAGTATGATGCCCTTTACCCCGGCCGCAGAAAGCCACGGCTTTAGCCGTGGATGGATGCGCCTATAGCCGGGATGTCGCACCACTAAGCCCCACCGTTCGCGAAGCGAATCGGCGAAAC
>JAGYMO010000370.1 GCA_018400255.1 Deltaproteobacteria bacterium | reverse complement strand
TGATGGCTGCCATTTTTGCACTTTAGGAGTTGCAGATTGCACGGGCAGGGTAAAACCAACTACCACGAGCCCGCTTATCAGTAAAACCATCAAACCCCGAACAAAAATTCGTCTTTTTTTCATTTCCTACTCCTTGCTAAAAATGTTGCTCTTGATAAAGATACTAACCCTTTGACACTGATTTTCCTGACACAGCATCACCTCCTTTTTTGTATTACTTTTGGGCAAACTCTTACTCAGGCCAATCAGCTTGAGATCTAATCAGCGCTCTATCTAAACCCTGTATCGTACCTTCTGCTTATAATAGTTCTATTTTAGTATTATCGTGTACCCGTTATCCCTCACATAAAGCCCTGGAATTCCTTTCTTACAACTGCTGTGTGGACATATTGAATCATTGTGGTAAAATCAAATACGGGAAGATTAAATTCCACTTGTATAGCATGAGCATATGGTGGAAGGTCACTGCATTCCAACAAAATTGCGCCAACATCGGTGTTGTTTGTGACTAATTCCCTCGCTACGCTGAGAACCTCATTTTCTATGAGGTCGGAGTCTAGGCTGCCTTTTTCTTCTAATACAGCTTCTCGAAATTCTTTTTGATCCTCCATTCCTCTTATTACCAAGGGAATCTCATCGCTGACACCGATAGAAATGAAATGGTCAGGAGTCAGGGATTTTGAATCAGCTGTAATAATGCCTATCTTCCGCTTTCTATTTAGTATTTGGTAAATAAATGGAATCTGAAGGAGACTCGAAAGAAGCACGGGGACCTCGGCAACATCCGATACCTCTCTCTGAAATAGGGCCATAAAGCCGCAGGCACCGGTAATTGCCTTAACGCCCTCTTCTTGTAATTCTACGGCGGCGTTGATAAAGGATTCTAATAAGGTCATATCTCTTTTTTTAAGCAGGCGGTCAATGGAGGCGCCTTTGACGACCTTGTATCTGACTGGGAAGGAAAAGCTGCTTGCGTTGCCGACATTACCTGGAATGCAAGGATACGCTGCATCCAAAATCAAAATACCGACTGACTCTCCATACCATGATTGTTTCTTATTTGTAATGCGATATACTTTCATCTTCGAATCCAGTTATTAAATGCGCGGCCATAGTCTTCAAGTAGGAGTTGAAGTGCTCTTTGATTAATCTTTCTACCGCGTCCTGGTCTTTATCGATGAATGCTTGATAAATTTTTTTGATGTCTTTAATAGATATTTTTAGTAAATCTTCTACTATAGCTGTGTTTTCGATGGTATTCCATAATCGCATGCATTGGTTATAAAGTCTTTCAAGCGAGTCTTTTAGAAATTGATTTCCTTGTGCGTCCTGGATTATGCTGTGAAATTGCGCATCCAATTCTAAATAGGAAAAAATATCATCTTCTGGGCGAAGAGATTCGATTTTTTCAACTGTTTTCTTAAGTACGTCTAAATGATGCGGCTGGATCCTTTTAAAAGCGAGTTGCGCTGCCACCCCCTCGAGAATGGTCCTCATCTCAAAAACATCTCTAAGCGATTGCAGATCTATCGGTGAAACGACCACACCCACTTTGGGTTGAATTATAAGCAAACCCTCTAGTTCGAGTTGAATTAAGGCCTCCCTGTAAGGGGTTCTGCTAACCGAAAAGTCCTCGCAGATTTCCTTTTCATTCAGGATTGCCCCCTGCTTATATCTACCCAAAATGATTCTTTGTTTTAGCTCCTCATATATCTTGAGTCGGTAGTTTTGCATGTAATCGGGCTACGCTTTTTATTTCATTAAAAAATAATGGTGGCAAGCAAAAAAATTTTTATTTTAATGTATTTTGATTTGTAGATATATGTATATATGAAATATTTATCTTCTGTCAAGAAATAAATTGGACATCCTACAGAACACATATTTATCTGGTCTGAGACCCAACACCTGGGTATCTTCACAATTATAAAGATAGCAGGCTATCCCAAAACAATCATATATTCAGAAATCTTTTCTCTTTACATACACGGCTATAGCTTCCTATACTTGCCCCAGAAAAAGCACATTTTTATCTACCAGGGTTTTTCTCTGAGCGATAATAACCTATCGATGATAGGTATGCACCTGGGATTTGTCTAAAGAGCTATAAATGGAAGATCGAAATAAAGCTGAAATCTTACTTGTTATTACTGCCATTTTATGGAGTACCAGTGGATTGCTTATAAAACTCATCGACTGGCATCCATTGGCCATTGCGGGGATGAGGAGTATTATTGCCGGCACAGTATTAATGCTGATTTATCGGAAGTTTCATTGGCGGTGGTCGGCATCGCTTCTTGGCGGGGGCATTAGCTATGCTATCGCGGTCATTATGTTTGTCACCGCCAATAAACTCACCACGGCCGCCAATGTGATACTCATTCAGTATTCCGCCCCCATTTACATTGCGCTGTTCAGCCGTTGGTTTCTGAATGAAGACATTACCTGGATAGACTGGCTGACTACCGGCGTGGTAATTTGGGGGCTCACGCTCTTCTTTATGGATGATCTGAGCATTTCCGATTTCTGGGGCAACATTCTCGCTATGTTCAGCGGCATTGGATTGGCCTGGTTCTTTATGTTTGTTCGCAAAATAAAACATATATCGACTATGGAACCTATCATTCTGGGGAATTTATTAACCGGCGTGATCGGCCTGCCTTGTATGTTTCAATCTTCACCTGACGTAGGCGGATGGGTCGCATTGTTCATTATGGGTATTTTCCAGTTGGGGTTGTCCTATTACCTATTTTCAATTGCCATCAAACACGTCACCGCTATGGAGGCGATTCTCATCCCGATTATCGAGCCGATTTTAAATCCAATCTGGGTATTATTGATGGTGGGTGAAGTACCTGGCAAATGGGCAGTTGTCGGTGGGGTAATTGTAATAGCGGCGGTAACCATCAGGGGTGTTTTAACGAACCGGAAGCAGGTATTGATTGCCAAATAAGACTGACGAGACTCAAGTTTTTTTTATCTAAACTGGAAACTTTCTTTATACCTCTTTTTTACTAAAGTAAAGATTGACCAGCGCAGCCATTGAGGTTCCAACAATGAGCAAAAATGATATTGCATTTATTACAGGCGTGCTCCCATCTCTCACTTGAAGGTAAAGGTTAATCGGAAGGGTTGCCTCTGATCCTACAAGAAAAAGAGTGGTGTTAAAATTTTCGAAAGACATAAGAAAGGCAACAGCCCCTGCCGCTATAATTGCAGGCCTCAAATATTTGAGGGTTATATGCCAGATTACCTCGAAGCGGTTTGCCCCAAGATTCATGGCGGCTTCCTCTAATGTGCGATCAAATTTTTTTAAACGAGCCGATACTACCAGGGTAACAAGAGTGCTGATAAAAGAAAATTGCCCTAAAACTACCAACCAGAAGCCTGGGCGGAAAAGCCCTACGTCTAAATTCCACTTCTCTTCAAAATAAATTCCCAGAGTGGTACTGAACATAAGAATGGATATTCCAAGGATAACACCGGGGATGACAAGGGGGGCAAGCATTAAAAAGTAAAGCAGCTGTCTGAGGCGAAAATCCTCCTGTTCAAAGAGAAACGCTGCGCATGTACCTACGAAGACAGAAAGCAGCGTAACAAAAAAGGCTGTCTGTATACTTATCCAAATACTATCTAAATTAATCTGATCATGAAAGATGCCAACCCGTTCAGGAAGGTTTGCCGTAAACCACCCCAGGGTAAAGCCCTTCCACGGAAGAGAGGGAAACTGGGAGTCGTTGAATGCAAGTATACAGGTTACCAGAAGAGGGGCAAACAGAAAGGTAAAGTATGCTAGTACGTATAACTTAAAACCGATAGCATAGCCTTTAGATTGCGGCAGGGATCGTATCATTGTACAACCTTACTTAATGTCTGCCTGCTCAGCTTTAATCCAATCCATATAACCAATGATGAAAGAAAAAGAAGGAGAAAACCAAATGCAGAGCCCTGATTCCAGTTAAAGCTTGCGATAAATTGGTTATATATCTGTTCTGTAAACCACAAGGAATTTTTTCCTCCCATCAGGTTGGGGGTCAAATAATTACCCAGGGTCAGCATGAAAACTACAATAGAGCCAGAGACAATCCCCGGGGTTGCATGAGGAATAATGATCTTAAACAAAATAGACCACATGTTGGCACCTAAATCATAGGCTGCTTCAATCAGGCTGTCATCCAGGCTATCAAGCACCGAAATCAGGGGAACTACCATAAAGAGCATGGAAGTGTAAACAAGACCTAAGATCATGGTGCTATCCCTGTACAGCATCTCTATGGGCTCCGTCATTAAGCCCAGTTTTAATAGAAAATGGTTGATCACGCCACTTTCCCTTAACAGAATCATCCATCCGTATACCCTGACCATTTCGCTAACCCAGAAGGGCAGCAGGAGTAAAAGGGTGAGAGATCCCTGAAACCTGGGTTTTACCACCTTTGTAATATAAAAGGCTACGGGAAGGGCAATTACAAAGGTAAAGAAGGCTACTAAAATAGAATAGGTTGCTGTTCGCACGAAGGTTAGCCAGTAGATAGGCTCATGAAAAAAGTTTAAATAATTTGTGATGGACCATACCATCTCGCCAGCATCGTTTTCAGATCGGAATGACATGACAAATAAGTCAATCTGCGGTAGAACAATCAAAAGGATAAGCCAAAGCAGAACAGGCGTTAAGAAAAACAGAAGCCCCCATCGAAATTGTTTTTTTATTTCAGTCTTCATTTTTTTTAAAACAGATACCGGACTTTTTGTTCCACCCAATTTCTATCTTGTCGTTTATCTGTATGTAGTCATACTGGCGGTTTTGTGGCAAGGCTATAAGAATCTCGGTATTTGCGTTTACAGGGTTTGCAAGCAACCGGCTGTTCGCGCCGTCAAAAAGAATTGATTTAACAATAACCTCAAATCTATTCAAATCTTCAATACACTTGTCAGGCTCAATCACCATGGCCTCTGGCCGTAAAAACAGGTTAACCTCGAGGCCTGGCTTGAGTGCCTTATCGACCTTCGTCTTGAAAACAGAGCCATCATCTGTTTCAATTTCAGCAGATAAGCCCTCAGCTTTACGGATTTTTCCCGACCAGATATTATTATCCCCCACAAACTGTGCCACAAATGGAGTCTGAGGCTTGTTGTAGAGATTCTGGGGCGTGTCAATTTGTTCGAACTTTCCATTATGCATGACAGCCACGTAGTCAGACATTACCATTGCCTCAGATTGGTCATGGGTAATGTATACAAATGTAGTGCCAATTTTAGCCTGGAGCTTTTTCAGCTCTACCTTCATCTGTTCACGGAGTTTCAGGTCAAGGGCCCCTAATGGTTCGTCTAACAGCAACACTGTGGGCTCCAAAACCAGGCACCTGGCAATTGCCACCCTTTGTTGCTGGCCTCCGGAAAGTTGTTCAATTTTCTTCTTGTCAAAACCTGAAAGATCTACACTGTCAAGTATAGCGCTGACCTTTCTTTTTATTGTTTCCCTGCCCTCTCCCCGTCGTTGAAGTCCGAAGGCTATGTTTTCTCCTACATCCATCATGGGAAACAGGGCAAGGTGCTGAAAAATGAGGTTGACAGGACGTTTGTTAGGGGAGATACCAATCATATTTTCACCGCGAATTTCAATCCGCCCCTTAGTTGGTTCCGTAAGTCCGGCAATCATACGCAAAAGGGTAGTCTTTCCACAGCCTGAAGGACCAAGAATGGAAAAGAATCTGCCATTTTCCACCTCAAAAGATACATTATCTACTGCAGTAAACTCCTCAAATACCTTTGTAACATTCTGCGCGGATAAATCTATGTCCATGGGCTTGCCTTGATAGCAGGGTAATTTTATTTGGAGAAAGGGAAAGTTCTCTTGCAATGGTAAGAACTCTCCCTTTTTTAGATAATCAAATGAATTGATTATACTTTATTGGTGTTTATCTTTACTTTGCCGCCTTTACCTTATCCAGGATTTTTCCCTCAATGGCCTCAAGCTTTGCCGGCACTGGTGGATACCACTTTATGTTGTCGATATCTTTTTGGGGAAAACTTCTTTCAAAATTGGCCTTTACGTCTGCATCCAAGAGTTTCACTGCCCCATCTGAGGCGGTTCCATATTTCTCGGCATTCGTAAATATTGCGGCATTTTCCGGGCGTAACATGAAATTTATCCATTTATAAGCTGCGTCTACATTCTCAGATTTTGCCGGCAATGCAAATGTGTCTATCCAGCCTAATGCACCACTTTTTGGCGCAAGAAAATCAATATCCGGGTTTTCTGCATTTAGCTTCCATCCGCCACCATCCCATGCCATTGCAAGATAGACCTCACCAGATCTCATAGATTGAAGCAGGGCATCTCCATTTGTCCAGTAATTTTTTACTATATCTTTGCCATCAATCATTGCCTGCCCGACTTTATTCATAAGGGCCTCATAGGCATTTTCAGCATTGTACATGGCGAATGGATCATCACCTATAGAAAATGCAAGGGCGATCAATGTGGGTCGCTTTAGGCGGTAACTGACCCTGCCTTTAAATTTTGGATTAAGCAGGTCGGAATAATCCTTCGCATCAGACGCAAATTTTTTATTTACAACAAGCCCGGATGTTCCCCAGCAGAAAGGCACCGCATGAGGTTTGCCATTTACCATCGTATTTTTCTTTACGGCCTCCAGCATTGAGGGGATAATTTGATCGGTTTTAATCCTCGAAAGGTCAATGGGTTGATAAATTTCATATTTTTCCTGTACAGAAGAAATACGGTCCTGACTTGGCTGGGCAAGGTCAAAACCGCCACCGCGTGTTGCCCTTAGCTTGGCAATCATTTCCTCGTTGTTCGTGTAGGTTACCTTTACCTCAATGCCGGTTTCTTTCTGAAATTTATCAACCAGTGTTTTAGGCGCATACCCTTTCCATGTAAGCAGTGCAAGTGTGTCAGCAGCTGCTATGCTAACATTAATAGCTAAAAATGCAGACAGTAAAAATAGAACAAATAGTAGTTTTTTCATGACCATACCCTCCCATTAAAATTAAAAGATAGATACTATACGCTCCTTGTACTAAGCCAAGATTTGTCTTGCTATCTTCCTGGGTATAAAAAACATTTGCTCCCTTAGGCCAGGCGGGCAATAGCAGAATTATCAGTTAGGTAGAATTTTTTGTTCTCTCAATATGCTTTAAACACAACATTTTTTTATTTTATTTCGATAAGCTGTGGAGCCCCACGGGCAAGCCCGTGGCACCACTTGGTTTCGCCGTTTCGCTTC
>JAGYMO010000369.1 GCA_018400255.1 Deltaproteobacteria bacterium | reverse complement strand
TGCTAACAGCTCAGGCTCTCTCGCTATTTCATCAAAATCCAATTCGCCTGCGCCTGATTGTCTGAGCCCGGTTATTTGCCCCTGGCCCCTTAGTTCGAAATCCCTCTCTGCAATCCTAAAGCCATCCGCCGTTTCAGCTAAGGTTTTAAGCCTTGATAGGGTTGTGTCAGAGAGGTTACTGGATGCCATTAAAAGGCACGTGCCATTCTCATGGCCTCTGCCAACCCTGCCTCTTAACTGATGAAGCTGGGCAAGTCCGAAGCGTTCAGGTTGCTCTATTATCATAACAGTGGCTTTTGGAACGTGAATACCTACTTCCAGAACAGTTGTTCCTACAAGCACATCGATCACGCCGTTTCGGAAATCGGTCATGATTTTCTCCCTTTCATCGGCCGGCATACGCCCGTGGACCAGGCCCACACGAAATGGAGATATTTTTCTCAATTTTTCAGCCACTTCAATGGCATTTTTTAGGTCTGAGTCTTCAGAGCCCTCAATTACAGGGCATATAACAAACCCCTGATGTCCCAGGGATATCTTTTGCTTTAATAAATTGAATGCCTTCTTTTTTTGTTTTTGACTTACTATATGGGTGGAAACCGGCACATGCCCTTCAGGATATTGCTTTATGACGGATATCTTCATGTCCCCATACATGGTAATCGCCAGGGTACGAGGAATTGGGGTGGCTGTCATCACAAGGAGGTGGGGGTTATCGCCTTTTTGCTCCATTAATGCCCGCTCACGCACGCCAAATTTATGCTGTTCATCAATTATTACAAGCCCCAGGTTATAAAATGTGAGGTCTTCCTGGATTAAAGACTGTGTTCCGATAATGAGATTATATGCACCTTTTTTTACCATATCATATATGTGTCTCTGCTCTGCTGCTTTCAGTCTTCCGGCCAAAAGGACGGGTTTAAAGGGTACCTTTTTTGAAAGATGAGCGAAGTATTCCATGTGTTGCCTTGCGAGAAACTGGGTGGGCGCCATGATTGCCGCCTGCATGTTGTTTTGCGCGGTGAGCAAGGCAGCTATTGCTGCTACAGCGGTTTTTCCGCATCCAACATCGCCCATCAGTATACGATTCATGGTTGTTCCGCCTGAAAGGTCTTTTATGATATCTTTCGTTGTCTGAACCTGGTGAGGGGTGAGGGCAAATGGAAACAGGGCCTTTACGCTGTCCATGGAATGGGGAGAAATTGAGTATATTTTACCTTTTTTTGCCGCCCTGGTTTTAGCCCTGTATGCAATGGTTACCATGAATAGGAAGAAGCGGTCAAAGAGAAGCCTTCGGTGAAAAGATGTGTCTGATTGATTTAATTTTTCGATTGAGGATTTTTCAGGTGGAAAATGGACATATTTAACAGCACTGCGAAGACCAGGGAGGGAAAGGGTCCTGGTGATTTCTTCCGGCACGGGATCCACGATACAGTCTATATACTCTTTTAGTGCATTTCTCACTGTTTTCCTGAGCATATTTGGGCTAATGCCTTTAACAGGGGAATAAACAGGATAGATACCAAGCAGGTCATTGATATCATTGTTCTTTGCTATGGAGACCTCCGGGTGGATAATCTGCATGTGGCTTCCGCTTATACTGATTTCTCCGTATGCGAGAAGCTCCTGGCCCGGCTTGACGAATGCGTTTAGCTGCTGCTTTCTATAATTAAACCATATAAGGTCAAGGCTGCCTTGCCTGTCTCGTATAATTATCTTGAACAGGCTTTTGCGGCTTGGATAAAACCGTTGCTCTTTACCAGAGACTACCATTCCTTTGACAAGTGCGCGGTCACCCTGTTTTAGGACATTTATAGGAACGATTTGTGTGCGGTCTTCATACCTTACAGGGGTAAAAAACAGCAGGTCAAGGATGGTGTAAATATTTTTTTGCGCGAACAGCCTTGCCCTTTGTGTTCCTATTCCCTTCAGCGATGTTAAGGGGAGGGTGAGGTCAGTGTTTTTTACTAAATGGGAGTCTCTTTTTTTCATATAAAATACTATATTGAGATACGCCTTGATAGTTTATCTTGAAAATTTTTATACTGTGTCCTGTTTAGGGGGTAGGATACATTAATTTGTTTGATAAAATCCAATTTTTTTATCATGGCCGGTGTGATAGTATAATTCAAGTATCTATAGGCTTCATAATGCTACATGTTAGAATAATCGGGAAAAGGAAAGATAGGCAGTGTGGCTGAAATGCTGAAGAGGTTTAGCCTATACGGCTTTTTAAAGAATCAGCAGTATTATGATTATTTTCTAATACTCGCATTCAGACAGATGGGTCTTTCATATTTTATGATAGGGGCGCTCATAGCCTTTAGAGAGGTTATGGTGGCCCTGACGGAGATTCCTACTGGTGCAATCGCCGATATTTACGGGCGTAGAAGGTCCATGGTATTCAGTTTTTTGAGCTATATCGTAAGCTTCGCCATTTTTGGATCATTCGGCCTATTAGCGATGCGTGCGAGGATTCCTCAATACATGCTGCTGGCCTCTTTATTTTTTGCAATGTTATGGTTTGCAATAGGGGATGCGTTTCGTACAGGCACGCACAAGGCAATGATATTTAGGTGGCTCAATATAGAAGGGCGAGCCGGGGAGGGGACAAAGGTCTATGGATATGCGCGTTCCTGGAGTAAGATAGGCTCGGCAGTCTCTGTTATTGTCGCCTGTGCGTTTGTGTTTTTGACAAGCAACTTTATCTATGTCTTTTTCCTGACCATAATCCCCTATATGATCAATATAATAAATCTGCTTGGATACCCAAAGGAGGTTGACGGGGATGGCTATAGTTCTACCAGCATAAGGGACATTATAAGATATCTTAAGAGTGCGTTGATGGTTTCAGTAAGACAAGCTGATTTGAGAAGGCTTATTCTAGAGTCAATGGGCTTCGAGGGTTTTTTTAAGGCATCCAAGGATTATCTGCAGCCCATTTTAAAGAAGGCCTCCCTGCCATTAACCGCTACGTTGTTTACAAATGTGCACATGACAGTGGAGCAAAAGTCTGTATTTCTTATTGGTCCGATTTATTTTTTGCTTTTTATCCTATCCGCGATTGCCAGTCGCAAAGCTTATCTTTTTACTGGGGTGGCGGGAAAGGAGGCTACGGCAGCTTGGGTCATATGGGGTATTAGTCTTTTTATCTTTCTTGTTCTCACACCCGCCATGTATTATAACATATATTGGATAATGATTGCCGGATTTGTGTTGCTGTATGTTATACAAAACATTTGGAGGCCTATTCTGATTAGCCGATTTTCCTCGTATGCACAGGAATCCATGGGGGCTACGATACTTTCAATAGAATCTCAGGCAAAGAGCCTTTCAACAATGATCATCGCCCCATTGCTTGGATTGGCTATTGACATGGCAGGCAGAAATCATATAGGTTTAAGTAAGTTTTGGCCTTTAGGAATTATGGGTGCTATAATAGCACTCGGTTTCTTTTTGACTGGAAGGAAAGGACAGTAGGGTTTTGCCAGAGGATTAAAGAACCAAAAAAGTGTATTGTTCGAGTAAATATAGTAGCCTGGGAAGGCCTTGAAGACTTATTTTGGATGTTTTTACCCCGACCGCAGAAAGCCACTGCTTTAGCCGCGGATGAATGCGCCTATAGTCGGGATGTCGCGCCACTAAGCCCCGCCGTTCGCGAAACGAATCGGCGAAATTAAGTGGCGCCGCGGGCTTGCCCGTGGGACTCCACTTTTTTTAGGAAATGAGGATTTTGAGCAGGGAAGGGGATTTTTTAAAAGTTCGGTTTTACTTTGTATAATCGTAATGGATGAATGTTTATGGAGAAAACAGGGAAAATATTAATTATCTTTTTTGTAATACTACTGTTCGCCGCGGTTGTTTTACTCAGTGCAGTAGACTTAAGCAAGTACATTGATCACCCAAAGGCAACCGAGCAGGGTATGGATTCATCAGTTGCGGACTTGGAGACGGAGATAGAGTTCAGCGAAAGGGCTTTATCCGACACGGCTATAAGGGAAAGCGTGGCTGAAGACAAGGGCGAGTTAGCCTTCAACCATGAGTTTTTGGAGAAGGGCACGGAGAATGTTCAAGTTAAAAGCAGGATTGAAGAAAAGGCAGATACACTGCCTTTAAGGCCAAAAGATTCCGATGAGGATATAGTTAGCAAGGCCCCTGAGGTGTTTGCTGAAAAGAAGGCTGAGGCTACGATGAGCCCTAAACCAGATGAAAAGGTTGCGGCCAAAATAGAAAAAAGGATTGTGAGCAAAACAGATCAAAAGGTTACGCCTGAGGCAAATAAGGGTGTTGAGTTTTACCCATATTCCGTATTGCTCTCTACCTTTCGAACCCTTGAAAACGCAAAGAAGGGGATTGCGATTTATACAAAGAAGGGGTTTTCTACGTATTGGGTGAAGGTTGATCTTGGGGATAGAGGTACATGGTACAGGGTTTTTACAGGTTTTTTTAAGGATTTTAAGGATGCCGTTCTGTTTATCAAGACAAGGCATATTGCAGGTGCAATCGCAAAAAAGACTCAATATGCCGTTCTTTTAGGGAAGTATTCGTCTGAAAAAGAGATAGAGACGGAGGCTAAAAGAATCGGGAAACTGGGCTATTCACCCTATATAATTAATAAAAACAGCGAAAAGTTGCTTTATATAGGCGCCTTTTTTACTGAAAAGGGCGCCATTGAGCAGCGCTCTGAGTTAATTGCCCAGGGAGTGCAGTGCCAGGTAGCAGAGAGATGAAAAGTAATATCCTTCTTTAGGTTCTTTCCCAAAATGAGCGGTTAAATCCCCCCTTTTTTTTGTTGGAGGATACAAGCGGATGTCGACACTTTCCTTACCATAATCAACATCCCCCCTCCCCTTGTGGGAGG
>JAGYMO010000368.1 GCA_018400255.1 Deltaproteobacteria bacterium | reverse complement strand
CTTTTTTTCAACTTCAACAAAAAATGTCCTAATGACACCTAAAATTTGATCACGAACGTATGTATTGGGAAGTCTTACTACGATAATTCCGTAATGACGTGGTGGAGGGTATTTTAATATGTTGCCGAACTCTATATCCCTTGTTATGATTATCCTTTCTTCTTTTTGAGCATATTCGAAGACCTGTGCGTCTGATGCTCCTTTTAATCCGACATCTCTTACATCTTGTGCATCGATGCTAAGCGACTGAAGAAGTGCCGCTGTGGAGCGGGGCAAATCCTCATCCACAAGAACTTGAAGCACTAAACAGCCTCCAACATATGGATCTCTTCGTTGGCAACTATTCTTGTCGCGTATTCTATTACTGCTTTTATGTCATCTTTTTCTATCTCATACTCTTTACAAATTTCTTCATACGTCATGCCTCCAGCCAGAGAACCAAGAATAATGTCCACTGGAACTCTTGTACCCCTTATAACAGGTTTGCCGTGTCTAATATTCTTATCAATAACTATTCTTTGCATCTTTCAAACCTCCTTAAACGAAAGAGATGTGATATCGTTAATTTCTACACTCTCCTCTTTTATAGAAGAATAGCATGTTACCGTATAAATTTATAGCAGATATTCAGTTGACCACGAATCTCTCTTTTAATTGACGAAACTCTACAAGCCTGCTATTTCCATTTACGACAGCTTTAAAAAATTCAAAAAACCGTTAAACTATCACGTTACTGACACAATTTTACCAAGAATGTCACTTTTGGGTTTAATGTAATGATCTTTATACTTAAATATTCAGATAGTTAAATCAGGCAAGGGTCAGATGAAAAATCAGAAAAAGGAACTGCAAAACAATCTTTTAGCTGAATACCTCCTTGAAAAACGTCTCTTTATCCAGGCCTTTTTGCCATTTCCTGTGTCTTTTGACGCTATCAATCCTTTTTCTTCTTGGCATTCATTTTTTAATCAAAAGGATTTCTCGCGGCTCTGCTGCGGGGTAGTTCATTATAAGCTATTAGTTATTATAGACAGGGTCAAATTTTTCGCACTGTAATTGAGGAAAGGAAAGCTGTCAGCGTATTCCCTCCAGATACCCGTTACAATTTACAAAGGAACATTGGTCCAAATCCTTGATCAGGTTTTTTAATTTCCGTTCAGTCTTTTTAATATTAATGTAGTGCCTGAATTTATAGGACATGGATGCCTGCTTTACCCTGGGCTGTCCCGGATCTATTTCCCACGGGTGCATATAGAACATATAGGCACCATCATTTGTGAGGATGGAACGAACGCCATATCTAAAGGCAGGGTAGGGCACCAGGCGAAAATATCCTCCACCGCCCCAGGGAAGAATAATCTTCCCTATAACAAGATTGCTTATTGGAATCTCATAAAATGTATTCGAGATTGTGTATGCAATCCCTGCTTTTTTTCTTGAGGATAGATCTAAATGGCCGTATCTGCCATGCATGCCAAAGGAGTTGAAGCTTGAATCATAGGTATACCCGCAATCTTCAATGATCTTTAAAATGTCATTGTCGATTGAAAAACTTGGCGCCCTGTAGCCATATACCTGCCTGCCTGTAATATCTTCAAGGAGTTTTTTGCTTTTCAAGAGATCTGAACTGAGGCCTTCATGTGTTTCTTTGGTGCATAGATTGTGGTTATATCCGTGGGATGCCACCTCATGTCCCCGTGATTGTATTTCCCTTG
>JAGYMO010000367.1 GCA_018400255.1 Deltaproteobacteria bacterium | reverse complement strand
TGTCCAGGGGGACGGCAAGGAGCCCTGTTGCTATAAGGCCGGAGGAGCGGATCCTGTCAAGGATGTCAGTGGTGTCAAGGGCCGTGTCCCGGGCCTCGGGGGGCTCGATCCAGGTGTCCGTGCCGTCTGATTGTATGGTTACCGACTCTGTCATGGATCCTCTGGGGTCAAGGTGAGCGGAGATATCGGTGACCGTGCCTGATATGGTTGCATGCACGGGCAGGCAGTCAGCATCCTCACAGGCTGAGATGACCTCACCGACCTTAACGCTGTCTCCCACAGCCACGGTTGCCTTGGAGGGCTGTCCTATGTACTGCCTGAGGGGAAGGACTACCGTGTCCGGCACAGGGGTGTCTATAAGGGTTAGTGATGTAACTAAATGCCCTTTTGGCAGTGTTATTCCTTTCGAGAAAAAACCCATAGTACATACCTGATTAAAGGTTAATGAATAGTGTTTAAAAATCTGTCCCTTCATACAAAAGGTTTGGGCGGTTGTCAAATAATTTTTTTAGGAGAGTGATTTAAGCCAAATTATGATACGCAGAATTCGGCGATGTGGTAAATATAGAAGTTCCTATCTTGATACTTGTTATAACCTGGGGCAATAAGCATCAAGGTTAAATAGAAAATATTTTGGAAAAATTACTGTTCTATCAACCTTGTTCCTGAAGGCGGTACAAAAGAAAAGAAATCATCGCTAAAATTTTTTCCTTGTAACCAGTTGTTAAACAAAAACTTAGTCACCCCACTTACATTATTGTAAATACTAACTTGTTTAATAGCAAAACTTCCGTTATCTATACATACTTCCAGGTGATCAATTTCTTGTGATGGTTGCTTCAGGCTAAGCATTAAAAGCGAAAGATTCTCCTCTTGGCCTGAACGTAAGGATATCTGAAAATCATCCCTGATTCTTTTCATTCCCTTAAGAATGTTACTAAGGAGCTGAAGTTCCTTGCCGAACCTTTCAATAGGGTATTTGTATGCCTCGTTTTTTCCGGGTATATACCACCATAATGTTTTTGTATTTGTAAGGAGTAATTCCTCCTGCGGGCTAGACTGATCAAGCCTAAGGAAGCTTGGGGGCTTAAAAAAAATCTTTCCCTTCGCAACATCATGCCTGTCTTTTACCTTAAGCATATTCATCGCTTTACTGATTGATTCTCTGGTATAATCAGCACTTGATCCCGATGATCCACCATATCTATCAGTAACGCCATTGATTATCTCCTCCAGCTGATTATCAACGAAGGCATTCTTAGTAGGAATAGCTACAATCATCAGGAAAAGAAAAAAGACTATAAAAAATCTAAAATGCAAAATCACCCTCCCCTTTTAAAAACTTCCCTGGGTTTGATTCCATCAGATGGTCCGACGATTCCTTCTTTTTCCATTGCCTCTATCATCCTGGCAGCCCTATTGTAACCGACCCTTAGTTTACGTTGAATCTTTGAAATTGATGCCCGGCCAGTCTCCAAGACTAATTCTACTGCCTCATCGTATCTTTCATCCTTATCACCTTCTATCTCTTCTGTTTCCTCTTCAGTACTAATTTCAGAGATTATAGAAGTATCATACTCTGGTTTCATCTGATTTTTCAAAAATGATATTACCCTTTTCACCTCATCTTCCGACACAAATGCCCCGTGGATTCTAATGAGCTTTCCCACGCCTGGAGGCAAAAACAACATATCACCTTCCCCTAAAAGGTGCTCAGCGCCCATTACATCTAAGATAGTCCTTGAGTCCACCCTAGATGAAACCTGAAATGAAATTCGTGTTGGAAAATTTGCCTTAATAATACCCGTTAAAACATCTACAGATGGCCTCTGTGTCGCGATTATCATATGAATCCCTGCCGCCCTTGCCATTTGGGCAAGTCTTGTCATAGATTCCTCAACCTTCCTGCTTGAAACCATCATTAAATCTGCCAATTCATCAATTATAATAATAATATAAGGAAGATGTTTTCTGCTCTCCTTGTCTCCATCAGGTGTTTCATGCGAGGATTCCTTTCTCACTTTTCTGTTGTATGCGTCTATGTTTCTTACGCCTTCTTCAGAAAGAAGGGTATAGCGCCTTTCCATTTCATCAACAGCCCAACCAAGTGCCTTTGTAGCCTCTTTTGGATTTGTAACTACGGGATGAAGCAGATGAGGTATATCCTGATATGGGGCAAGCTCTATCCTTTTTGGATCAATCATTATAAACCTAATCATTGAAGGAGATGCCTTAAACAAAATACTATTTATCATTGCGTTGATTGATACACTTTTACCTGTACCAGTTGCCCCGGCAACTAAAAGATGAGGCATTTTTGTAAGATCCGTAATGACCGGTTGTCCAACTATATCCATACCTAAGGCAATGGTTATTCTATTGTGAGAATTTATAAACGCCTCACTAGATAAAATTTCCTTTAAGGTAACTAGCTTTCGTTTGTTATTGGGTATCTCGATTCCTATGGCAGATTTTCCAGGAATTGGTGCTACAATACGAATATTTGACGCTCTCAGGTTGAGGGCAAGATCGTCTGCTAAAGATGAAACCTTACTTATCTTCACCCCTGGGGCAGGCCTGAATTCGTACATTGTAATAACTGGCCCTGGCATTATTTCAACTACCTCACCATCAACGCCAAAGTCTTTTAATTTTGCCTCTACTCGTAATGCATTGGCCTGCAAACTTTCCTTTAGTGCCCCTTGTTCATGTGACTTAGGGGAGTCATCCAAAAGATTCAATTGAGGAAGCTTGAAATCACCTTCTATATTCATAAAGGGAAGAGATTCCTGCACTGGTTTTGAGGATTTTTGTGAAGGGACTTCAACAATATTCACCTTCTTATCTATTCTTTTGCTAGCCTGCCTTATGACTTTATCTCTTTGTTTTGCCCGCCGTTTTTTTTCTATGTATTTAAGCCACTTTTCTTTAATGTAAAGGCTAAAATTAAAAATAATCTGCCACATTGTCTTAAAAAACATCCCAAATGAAAATTTGGTTATTACCATGGCTGAAATAACAAAAATGGCAGAAAAAAACGTATATGCTCCAAAAGAGTTAAATGTTTTCTTTCCAATATCTGCACAATAAAATCCTATTAACCCGCCGCTTAGCATCGTGCCTCTATACGGTATTCCTTCAGGAGCATAAAGAGACAATAAGGCAGAAAATGATAGCATAAGCAGGCCTATGTTTGATAATACCAAAATAATCCTGGAGGGGAGCCTGCCCCTGAAAAAAGAGAAGGATAAAAAAAGACAGCCGACTATAAGCCAAAAAGAGGAAAAGCCACAAACAAGAAATAGGAGGCCTGCCAGGTTAGCCCCAACAGAGCCAAAGAGATTGTGTTCATCTACCATCTTTTGGCCCGTTTCCCATAAAACCGGATCATGTGGATAATAAGAGAACAAACTTACAGCAAATAAGAGGGCTATGAGAAGAAAAATTACCCCCCACACCTCATTTTTTATAGCACTTCTTAGGGTTTCCTTCCCCTTTTTCATTAATATACTCCTCTATTACCCAGGGAAGAATGCCTACTCTCACTCATAATAATCACTGCTTTTTGAATTTTAAGGAAAGGCATATTTTTATATCATCTCTCAATGCGTTTCAAACTAATTATCAAAAATGATGGACAAAATCAATTACAATAATCTAATCAAATTCCATTTCGAGCATATCAAGAAAGACCCCCTTTTATTCTAAGCACCAAACAGGTAGCTGTCAAAGTAACAGGTTAGAGTCTAAGTTTACATTTTCACCATTCTTGTCTTGACATTTTTACCGATTTCGGTAATTTATTGAATATCTACATTTTCTATTACCTTTTATTATACATACTTTACTAAAGTGCGAAAATAGTAAGCTGCGGCAAAGCTTTAAAAAATTTGGACAGTATGATAATAATAGACGAGGGCCTGATAACCGCTATTAATAATTTTAAAAAGTTTTGATATTCATTTTTAATTAATTGAGGAGAACACATGACACAAAAAACTGATCAAATTAGAAATATAGGGCTGGTAGGTCATAGTAGTTGCGGAAAAACATCGTTAGCAGAAGCTATCCTTTATAATAGCAAGGTGATTAACCGATTGGGGAAAGTAGATGATGGATCCTCTACTATGGATTTTGAGCCTGAAGAAATAAAGCGAAAGGTCACCCTCGGTACATCCTTCTGTCCATATAGCTGGAAAAATAAGCAATTCAATATTATTGACACACCCGGTGAAAACGACTTTCTCTCTGACGCCAAGATATGTTTACAAGCAGCCGAAGGCGCCGTTTTAATTGTTGACGGAGTAGACGGGGTAAAGGTAGGGACTGATAAGGCATGGGGCTTCTCATCAGACTATAATCTTCCCCGCATAATTGTTATCAATAAGCTGGACAGAGAACGCGCTGATTTTTATAAGGTTTTAGAGGAAATTGAAAATAATTTTTCTATAAAGGCAACACCTATATATCTTCCCGTCGGGGCTGAAAGCGAATTCAAAGGTTTAGTTAATTTGGTAAGGTTAAAGGCCCACATATATAAAAATGATGCCTCTGGCTCATTCGCAGATGAAGATATTCCAGCCTCAATGAAAGATATAATAGAGAAATGGCATGAGAGGATTATGGAAAATATTGTTGAGGCAAATGATGATATTATGGAAAAATATCTTGAAGGACAGGAGGTTTCAACAAAGGAGGTTGAAGAAACCCTTATTGAAGGGGTGAAATCCGGCACCATTATACCTATTATGCCCTGTTCTTCTATTCTTAATATAGGTATTTCACAACTATTGGACAATATCAATCAATTTATTCCTTTCCCAGCTGAAAGAGGAAAGGCAAGTGGCCATAAAATAGGGAGTGAAGAAAAAATTGAATTTGATGCTACAAATGAGGCTCCCTTTTCGGCACTTGTCTTCAAAACTTTTGCAGATCCATTTGCAGGAAAGCTTAATTTGTTTAAGGTCAAGTCTGGAAAAATTAGCTCAGAGTCCATAGTCCTTAATTCTACAAAGAATGTAAAGGAAAAATTAGGGCAGCTTCTTTTGATAGAGGGGAAAAAACAAAGACAGGTTAATGAAGCTTTTACTGGAGATATTGCGGCTGTTGCTAAACTAAAAGAGACAACAGCCGGAGATACTTTCTGCACAGACGACAATCCAATAGTTTTTATGCCGGCTGAGCCATTTTTACCGACCATTTCTTTCGCCGTAGAGGCTACTGAGAAGGAAAACGAGGACAAAATTTTTTCCTCTCTTTTGAGATTGGCAGAAGAAGACCCCACGCTTAAGTTAGACAGAGATCAATCAACGGGAGAAATCATTCTTTCTGGCACAGGCCAAATACATATTGAGAACACTAAGGATAAATTAAAACGAAAATTTGGGGTAGAGATAAATCTTAAGACTCCTAAAGTGCCTTATAGAGAGACTATAAAAAATAAAAAGGAAGGGATTGTTTATAGACACAAAAAGCAGTCAGGAGGTCGAGGGCAATTTGCCGAGGTTCATTTTGATATATTTCCATTGAAAAAAGGGGAAGGGTTCGTGTTTGAAGAAGCACTTACAGGAATGAATGTGCCAAGGAATTTTGTACCGGCTGTGGAAAAAGGCATAGTTGAGGCAATGAAGACCGGAGTGTTGGCTGGTTATCCAGCTGTAGATCTACAAATCCGGTTTTTCGATGGGAAATCCCATGAGGTTGACTCTTCCGAAATGGCATTTAAAATCGCCTCGTCTATGTGTTTCAAAAAAGCATTCCAGGAGGCTACACCAATTCTTTTAGAACCAATCATGAATATGGAGGTAAAGGTTCCGGATGACGTTATGGGTGATGTTATAGGGGATATTAACGGTAGAAGAGGGAAGGTGCTGGGTATGGACATCGAAGGAAAATACCAGGTCATCAGGGCAGAGGTACCAATGGCCGAGGTGTTAAGATATTCCTTCGATCTCACATCTATTACAGGAGGCAGAGGCACTTTTTCTATGAAGCAATCTCATTATGAAGAAGTCCCACCCCATCTGACAGAAAAGGTGATAGCTGCATCTAAGGAAGACGAATAATAGAAAGGCCAATGTATGATTAATGCAGGGGTATTGACTATAAGTGATAAAGGATATAGAGGACAAAGGATTGATAGTTCTGGCCCCTTAATAGCTGAGATGCTTATTGCGGCTGGATATAGTGTAGAGGTAAAGGCCATTGTGCCAGACAACGAGGAAAAAATCGTAGAGCACCTAATAGATTGGGTTGATAATAAAGACATCAGGTTTGTTGTGACAACTGGAGGTACTGGAGTTAGCCCAAGCGATGTAACCCCAGAGGCAATGCTTAGGGTAATAAAATACCAGATACCCGGTATGGCCGAGGCAATGAGATCTGAAAGTCGAAAAAAGACACCTAACGCAATGATTTCACGGGCAATAGCAGGCGTAAGGGCAAACAGCCTTATAGTAAATTTGCCGGGAAGCCCTCAAGGCGCCCAAGAAAATCTATCTGTACTATTGCCGGCAGTGAATCATGCGCTTGCAAAAATTGGCGGCGATCAAAGCGATTGCTCTTAAAAAAAGAGATTTTTGACATATATCCAACTACTTAAACTTAGAAGCATTTGGTTAAAAAGTATTTTTACTGCAAGTTAAGCAGGACTATCGGCAAATATATCTTTTTAGCCGTATCCATATATTAAGAAAAATTAAGGAAATTCGGCCTCATACATTAGTATACAATTCATAGATACTGACAATATTTGAACCTACCAAATATCTACCATTTCAAACCAAAGTCATCACTTTAGGCTGTTTTTAGAAAGCACATTTTCATTTTTCCTGAAGTTTTTCTAATAAATTTTTCTAAAAAATGTAACCCTGTTAATTTGGCTATCTTTACTATAAATAGAATAAGAAAGAGGCGGCCACTTTTTTTAAAATAAGTCTGTAATAGGTAAATTTCTGCTTGACTCAGCAAATACTCATGCCTATACTGCGACCGACTTAACATGTAAATGCATGAGCATCTTTTTCATCTATTTTTAGGTTATTTTCTTGTTCGGCCCTGAAAAAATAAGACAGAATTCAATAGTCTCCAGGGCATAACAACATCGAAATCACGGCATTAATTGCCATTAATAAAATTTTGTGACTAAGCCATAGTTATATAATGCGACGCGGCTAAAAACAGTCGCTATTACTTCTAATATGATTATTGAATTATGCTGAATATAACAGAATATGAGGGATATGTATGAAAAATATACGTTTATCGTTGTTGTTGATTGTGATCATTTTATTTGCCTTTTGTCTTCCAGCCATCGCAGCTGAAGGTGCTACAAATGACACCCATGGACACGTTAATTTAGGCGAAATCCTATCACTTTATAGTATAATACCATTTGTTGGAATTTTACTGTCAATTGCATTATTTCCTCTTTTTGCACCAGAATTCTGGCATCATCATTTTGGAAAGGTTTCTGCGTTCTGGGCCACCGTTATAGCTGTGCCACTTTTAATCATTTATAAAGGAGATGCCCTACATAGTTTTCTGCACATTCTGATAGCTGATTATGTCCCGTTCATTATATTGCTCTGGGGGCTTTTTACTGTTTCTGGAGGCATATTGCTGAGGGGAAGCTTGAGAGGAACCCCTATGGTTAATACGATAATTATAATTATCGGAACAATTTTGGCCTCCTGGATGGGAACAACTGGTGCTGCCATGTTGCTCATTAGGCCTTTTTTGAGGGCAAATGACTATAGAAAGAACAGGGCATTTATGGTCGTATTTTTCATATTTCTCGTTGCTAATATAGGCGGCTCCTTAACACCGGTAGGAGATCCCCCACTTTTTCTAGGCTTTCTTCATGGTGTGCCGTTTTTTTGGACATTCCATCTACTGCCCCACATGCTACTGTCCGCAGTAATTTTGTTAATTCTTTATTTTGCCATCGATACCTATTTCTACAATAAAGAGGGTCTCAAAGGCAAAAAAGTTGAAGGAGAAAAAGAGCCTCTTCGTTTAGCAGGTAGCTATAACTTAATATTCTTAGTAGGCATTGTTGGCTCTGTTATAGTAAGTGGCTTGGTAGATTGGGGAGAGGTATCTACATTAGGGGTCACAAGGAGCGCTCAAGAATGGGCAAGGGACGGATTTATTATAATAATGGGGATTCTCTCATTAATATTCACGGATACGGTGGTAAGGGAAGATAATGATTTTTCTTGGTTCCCAATTAAGGAGGTAGGTTTCTTATTCGCCGGTATATTTACAACAATGACACCCTGTCTCCTGCTTCTCTTAGCCGGAAGCAAGGGTGCCCTCGCTTTTATTATTGACGTGGTTGAGGAGCCTGTTCATTATTTCTGGATTACAGGGATACTCTCAAGCTTCCTAGATAATGCGCCTACATATCTTACGTTTTTCTCCACTGCCTTGGGAAAATTTTACTCTGGTGTGCCTGAGTCAGTTGCAGTCGCTAAATTGATTGCCGAAAATCAAATCTATCTAATAGCTATTTCTGCCGGCGCCGTATTCTTCGGTGCAAATACCTATATTGGCAATGCACCTAATTTTATGGTGAGATCCATCGCGGAAGAGGCGGGGACGCCTATGCCAAGCTTTTTTGGCTATATGATAAAATATTCAACTATTATTCTTATTCCTGTGTTTATTGTAGTTAGTTTCGTATTCTTTTAACATCAAGAAAGAGGCGGGCTACCTTTTATTTTTTTTAGCACCTTGATATCTGATATTTTTGTATGGGGGTATTGACCCTTTTTGTCCTTTTCAATATATTTGACCATATCCCATATGGTAGTTAAGGCAATTGAAACTCCTACTAATGCCTCCATCTCTACGCCTGTCATGGCCTCGGCCTTAACAAAACAGGTGGCCTCAATAAAATTATCTCCAATTGAAAAATTAAGCTCAATTGTATTCAGTGGAATCTGGTGGCAGTGAGGTATAAGCAACCACGTCTCTTTTGCGGCATTAATAGCTGCAACTTCAGCAACAGCTAAAGGATCACCCTTTTTAATATCTTTTTCCTTAATTTTTCTAATGGTATCTAAAGCAAGCTCTATTCTTCCCGAGGCAAATGCCTGCCGTAACACGACACTTTTTCCAGTTATATCTATCATTCCCATAATACACAACTCTCTCCAGGTTTAATAAAAGAATTAAGGGCAAAAATGCAGGAGTTTAGTGGGGCTAGAACGTTATGATATGTTAAAAAAACTATAATGACTTAAATTTTCTTGAATTACTATGTTTTTAGTATGTATATACAGGTAGAAAAGATTATTACCAAAAAAACGTTAATTATTGTCATCCTCGGTTTTGCTAAAAGGCATCTTAGTAAATTTAATTCCCTCATCTTTAAGCACCTGTTCCTCTTTTGCCGTCGCCGTCCCTCTTATATTTCTCTTCTTCGTTATTCCGTAATATATTTTTAGAGCCTCTGCGGCAAAATTTGTCCCTACATCTTCAAAATTGTTTTTAACATATTCTACTACACCCATAAAAAGTTTACCAAGGTCAGGGGGATTATTTTTTGACTTTTCCTCATCCACTTCAAACTCCTGGCTGCTTTTTATAGCAACTGGCGACAATACCCTTGTTATGTTTGTATCCTTACATAAGGGACAAGTAATCATTCCCATGGAGTTTTGCTCATTAAATGAGTCAATATCCTTAAACCATCCCTCAAAACAATGACCGTTAGAACATCTCAGATCAAATGCAATCATTTCCATGCCACCAAAATTTGTTAGTTGAAAGAGTTAATAAAGTCTTCTTAAAAAATAAACACTGATGGTTTCGTAAAAATTCATTAATTCTACACGCCTGATGCATAAGCTCGGAGAGAAAAGTGAAGCAAAAAGCTTGTCTATGAAAGGCTTTTCTTTAGGTTTCTTAAATCAGTGGTGCTCCACTTTATAATTTGTAAGGTGTAAAAGTAATGGCCTAAAACGTTTTTTATATCATTCAGCATAAAGAACCGCCAATATCCTTGTTTTCTCCTTTCCATAGCATTTAACCAAATGCGGGACAGTAGAATCGTAATATATAGAATCTCCCGCCTCAAGTATATGTATCTCTTTATCTAAACGAACTTCCATTGATCCCTGGAGCACATAAATGAATTCCTGCCCATCATGAGTTGAAGGTTCTTCTTCTACTGAGGGTTCAAGAGTCACAATAAAGGGTTCCATATGCCTATCTTTTTTGTTTGGAGCCAGCGATATAAACTCATAACCATATTTATCGCTTTTTTTAGTGTCATATCTTGAAATAACTTTTCTATCATCCTTGCGCACTACTGTGTATGATTGTTTTTCAGCCCCTGATATAAAATAGCCCATTTTCATATCCAAGGCCTTTGCCAATTTAATAATTATTCCAAGAGGCGGCGACACCTTACCTTGTTCAATTTCCTCCAACAAAGAAAAATTCAGGCCTGTTCTTTGTGAAATATCTTTTAAACTCAAACCCTTTTTATCCCTAATTTTTTTTACATTTTCTCCAACATTTAAGATAATCTCTGCATCCGGCAATGCTTTTTCCGTACCATCTGCTAAATATTTTTCCTCATCTTTTGAAGAAAAATGGCTAAGGTCGTTTAAGAAATCTTCATATCTCTCATTTTCATCGACATTCTTTTTTTCTTTCATGGCTTCTCCAGCGATAAAGAGTAATAAATTTCCCTTGTTTATTATAAATTAAACAAATGAAGGCCTTTCTCCATTTTAAATATAAGAATAGCTTTATTCTATTTATAAAAAAATATATAACATCTTTATAAAATAGTGTCAATGTTGCAAAAGCTTTTTTAGGAACTATGGCTAAGGTAGGCTTCAAACCATAATACCCAACGGATATTATGGTTTGTTAATTACACGGTGTGCTATGGCAGGCTTTGGTTTAAATAGAATCAACCTCAACATATTTTGCAAGGATATCATCCATAAGAATAAGGAGATATTTGTCTCCTTCAAAGGTAATCTCTGTCCCTGAAAATCCCTTATAAAGAACTATATCACCAATTGAAAGATCAATATCCGAATCTACAGGCAGTGCTTCTACCTTGCCTTCCTGAGATTTCTCTCTCGCAGTATCCGGTATGATTATACCTCCAGACGTTTTTTCTTCAGCAGGGCCTTCTAATTTAAGTAACACATTATTATTAATTGGTTGAATCTTTCTCATTTGTACCATCCTTTCTTTAATGTTTGATTAATTTAAACCTAATAATTTATTTATCTTTGGCTGATCAAAACCGACAACAATCTGACCATTAATATCTATTTGCGGCGTACCCATTTGACCGCTCCTGCGAAATATATCCTTGGCCGCATTTTCATCATGAGATACATTTATATCTCTAAAAGGTATACCAACTTTTTTTAGGTAAGATTTTGCCCTGCTACACCATGGGCAACCGTCCGAGCTATATACAGAAACCCTGATAGTCTGCTGCCCCCCGTCCTTTTTAGAGACAACGTAATGTCGACCATCAACTATCCTCTTATAGGCTTCTTCAGTCTGGATACCCAAGATAATCTCTGGTGGCCTGTCCTTTTTTAGGATTACTAAAGTAGGCACAGAACTAACCCCAAATAAAGGATGTATGTCATTTACCTTTGACGCATTGACCCTAAATATGGCTTTATCCGAATTTTTTTTGTGAAATTCAGCAAGGATATCCAGTGCCTCATTGCTTTTTTCTGATGTATCCGAATGGAATAATATCATCATGAGTTCTGGATTGCTTTTTTTAAGGTCAGATAAATGCTCCTGACTTTCTATCTCCTGTATCATAATCTTAAACAGCCTCCTGAATACAATTTAAATTTTTATTTAAGTATTTTTTGTACTTTTTAATTTCTATTTTTTAATCATCGAAAATTATGTTGTCAAGACCTGAGAATCTAAAATAGAGAGTAAGATCTATGATTGATACAACTGTTAAATATTTATTATATTTTAATTAGTTATAAATAATCCAACTTTTTAAAAGAAAGGGTTATTGTGCTAATCTATTGATAATAAATGCTAAAAATTTCAGCTAAAGACATCCTACAAGGCCTTGCTAATCTAACTATCAAGTTTCTGAGTTTAGGCTTATAAGTCTCTCCTCGCCTATCAATTCATCAATAAACCTTTATATATCGATGTAGAATTATAAGGTATGGATATATGATGCAGGTTAAGTTTAAATCATCCAATAAAACCTATTACATAATTCCAAAAACATATGGTAATAATAAACAAAAGCGTTGAAAGAGTTACTGCAGAAGAAGCAAATTTAACGTTCCCCGCCATCTCACTCGACATAACAACAGAAACAGTAGCTGAAGGGACAGCCAATATTGTTACAGCAACCTGCATGGAAGAAAAAGGGACCCCGGCTTTATAGAGTAAAAACAATGCTGCCCCTGGAAGCAAAAGTAGTTTTATCACGGAGGATAACAAAAGCCATATTAGGTGTCTCGCGGGAAGCGATACTGACAGTGATGCGCCAATGATCAAAAGGGCCATTGGCAGGGACATATCCGATACTATTTTCAGTGAATTATTTATGAATCCCGGCAGTTTCAGATTAAAAAAAGAAAACAATATTCCAATGAATGCGGAAACAATAATGGGGTTTACGGCTACGCCCTGAAGTATATTTAAAATCGTCTTGTAAAGATTTTTGTGGCCTTTGTAGAATATATTATAGGATAAGATAGATAATATATTCTGGGAAATCATTATGAATGGGGCCAGAAAGCTTGCAATCTCAAGTCCATCATTACCTAAGGTGTAAAAAACTATGGCAAGGCCAATGTAGCCAATGTTTCCATGTATAGCTGTCTGAACAAAACTTCCGGATACCTCTCGGCCTAAATGTGAAACAATACCTAAAATGGAAAAAAAGATAGACAGCAGCCACACAAAAAAGATAGATAAGCATGAAAGAAGGGCTAGGTCTAGGTCAAATGTTTCGCTAAAGGAAGTTTGGGATAGCTTGGTAAAAAGAAGGGCCGGTATAGCAATATAAAAGACAAGATGATTTGCCCCCTTTATAAATACATCAGGATAAAATCCAAGTTTCTTTGCGCCTGCACCTAAAAATATAACAAGGAAAACAGGCAGTATTTTTAAGGCAATTTCCATACTATATGAATATATGGCTCTTTAAGATCCTTTAAGCCGCACCCTATTGACGATCACAAAAATTTCATACAGATATGCAATACATTTGTATGCTGATAAAACCAAAGCTTTAACCCATATTATTTTAATACGGTTCCATTCAAATTCTTTTATGTCATATCTTAAGCAGTAGAGATACAAAGTATCTTTGTTTTTACTATCAATATATGCAAGTAGCATATAAATCGTCACGAAATAAGACAAAAAACAGCAGGAGTCATCTTTATTTCTATGAAAAAGGTTATGATTAAATAAAACAGTTTTGACAGTATTAAAAATAGTTTTAAACAGCCTAAAAAATTGTTAAAAGAAACGGGAGCAATATGTGATCTTAAATATACCTTTTTCTTTAACATAGACCTTTCACATAACTGGGCTTTTATACTGGAATCCAGCAGAAATCAATGAAAAAAAAATCTTATCTTAAAATCCCCCATTTGTGGTCATTCACAACGTATTTTGCAGAAGGACTTCCTTACACCATTATTAGAATCGTATCCCCTGTTTTTTTTAGAGACATGAGGTTAAGCTTAGAAGCCATAGGCCTTACATCGTTATTTGGTATCCCCTATGTCATAAAATTTTTGTGGGCACCAATCATAGACCACTTCGGCACAAAAAGAAAATGGATGCTCTTAATCCAGTTTTTTTGGCCGTTTTATTCATCATTGTTGCCTTTATAAATTCTATGCCCTCCGGAATTAAAGCGACAGTGATTGTTTTTTTTGTAGCAGCCATTTTCTCTGCTACCCAAGATATCTCTATAGATGGTTACTATATGGAGGCATTAGACAAAAAAGGGCAGGCAAAATTTGTGGGCTACAGGGTAATGGCATATCGCATTGCAATGATGGCAGGTACGGGAGTAATTGTAACTATAGGCGCGACCTTAAACTGGTTTTCTGCATTTTTTGCTGCAGGCATATCCCTTTTTCTCCTTTTCTTTTTTCACTTATTCTTCCTTCCCACTGTTGAGATAGAAAAGGCAAAAATATCCAGTTTATTTAATATAGGCCTTTTGGCAAAGTTTTTACTTGGAGGCCTTACCATTCTAATCATTTTAGCTGGAGTAGGTTATTTTACCTGGGAAAGTTTTGCCAAAAAATTTTTTGAGGTTATGCCATCCCTAAAAAATATAGATCTTACAGAGGCCGTAGCACTATTGCTTCTCATATCTTTAATCTTCCTAGCCCTTTTTAAAGATAGAATAAAAGACCTTATATTTAAAGATAGGGAATCATTTTATTCAAGGGTATTCTTCGATTATATTAACAGAGATCATATGTCTGTTGCTGTAGCATTTATTATCCTAATGAGAACAGGGGAATCTGCACTATCTTCTATGGTGGCGCCTTTCATGGTTGATTTAGGACTTAAAATACATTTTGGATGGCTTTCAGGGGGCATTGGCCTGCCTTTTTCTATTATCGGCGCTCTGGCGGGCGGATTTTTCATTTCGAAGTTATCGCTAAAGAAAATAATATGGCCTTTTCTCCTGGCTCAAAACCTTACAAATCTATTTTATGCAGCCCTTGCACTATACCTCAAAGGCTACCTTACTTTAAACACAGGCGCAGAAACAATTATATACATCGGTAACCATAATCTTTTTGTTGTTGCCATTGTACATGCATTCGATCAATTTGCCGGTGGTCTTGGCACGGCTGTCCTTATGGTCTTTTTAATGAGAACATGTTCCGATCAATTCAAAGCAGCCCATTATGCTATAGGCTCAGGACTTATGAACATCAGCGGTGTCTTCGCTGGCGTTGCAAGTGGTTTCTTAGCGGAAAGGCTTGGCTATGGTCTTTTTTTTGGTTTTACCTTCCTTCTTTCAATCCCCGGCATGTGTTTAATATTTTACATCCCCTTTCTAGGCAACAATAAAGAAATTGTACCTTAAGATAAGATGTAGACATTAGGTTCAAATTAACGTAGAAGGTGCATATATACAAAACAGTCAATGAAACCTTAGGCTTAAAAAAAATCAAGCGCTCAAATAAAAAGTATTATTCACCAGATACTACATAAACGAAAATAAGCGATCAGCCTCTGCCATCCTGATAGAGCTAGCTTGTTCTCACATTCGACAATAAAAGGAGTATCACCTGATAAAAATGACAAATAATGATAATGTACACAGATTAAGTTTTGAAGATAAGGAAATAACGCTCATAGGGACAGCCCATATATCATTGGAAAGCGCCAATCTAGTCGAGCATGTAATCGAGGAAGAAAAACCCGATACAGTGAGCGTAGAGCTTTGTCAATCAAGGTATGAATCGATTATAAAAAAAAATAAGTGGCAAAATACAAATCTTATAAAGGTCATCAAACAAAAAAAGGCATTCCTTCTTCTATCGAACCTCATGCTTGCCTATTTTCAAAAGAAAATAGGCAAGCAATTAGGTATTAAACCGGGCGAAGAAATTATGCGAGCGGTGCAAAAGGCAAAGGAAATAGGTGCCACTGTCTATTTAGCGGATAGAGATATCAGCATCACTTTATCAAGGATATGGCGCTTAATGGGTTTATGGACTAAGATTAAATTACTAGCCCAATTTATTACCTCAATATTCTCTATGGATGAAATAAATGAAGAAGATATCGAGAATATGAAAAATAAGGATATCCTTGAGACATTGCTTTCGGAAATAGGCGAGACCTACCCTGTAATAAGACGTACGTTAATAGATGAAAGAGACCAATATCTTGCCTATAAAATCAGAACTGCCCCGGGTAATAAAATTGTTGCCATAGTTGGTGCCGGCCATGTCCCAGGTATTAAAAAACATTGGGGGGAACACTTAGATATTGATACGCTAAACTATACACCCCCTAAGGGTAAATTTTTTAGCATTTTAAAATGGGGAATTCCAGCTATAATAATAATTATTATTATCCTTGGATTTTTCATGGCCGGGGCATCTGCCGGCACACATATGATTAAATGGTGGATCTTGGCAAATGCAGTGCTTTCCGGCCTAGGGGCTGCCATAGCACTGGCCCATCCAATAACAATCTTATCAGCCGTTGTTGCTGCCCCTCTTACATCCTTAAATCCTATGATTGCAGCAGGATGGGTTTCCGGGTTAGTTGAAACAATATTGGGTAAACCGAAGGTGAAGGATTTCGAAAAATTACCTGAAGATATCTCATCACTGAAGGGGTTCTGGAAGAATAAGATTACACGAATTTTATTAGTTGTAGTGTTTACAAATATAGGTAGTTCTATAGGCACCTTCGTGGCTATTCCCTTGATGGTGAAGGTTTTTGCGTAATAGTATACTTAGGTAACTATCTGCCGACAAAAACTTTTTAATTTTTAATTTTGATGGCTTCGTAAAAAATCATTTTACCCCGACCGCAGAAAGCCACGGCTTTAGCCGT
>JAGYMO010000366.1 GCA_018400255.1 Deltaproteobacteria bacterium | reverse complement strand
TAGAATGACCTGTTTATCTCCTCACCTCCATTCGGCCCTTTATCTCTCTATTACCTTAAAAACGAAATCTCTCTTCACCTATAAATAAGAACAGCGGACTACCTAATCAATGTTTGATACTTCTTTTTCAGTGTTCATATGCTATGTCAATAATACCTTTGCCACTTTTATGACCAAATCTGAATCATGAGCACAAACTTTCAATCATTATGGCAACAATGTTTTCGTTAATGTCATAAAGGTTTCTACATAAAGTCCGCATAAGTATCTTACCAGGGTATTATTCCTTTAATGAGATTTCTCACAATTGTTCCCTGATTGTCAAAGTAGAATGTTAAATTTTCTGCGGATAGACTGGTCAACTTCTTTCGAAATATAGAATTTTTCCTCTTTAGATAGAATCTCTTTTGCAATCTCACGTGCCCTGTTTCTAGCATCCAAAGATCCGTGCTTTTCCCATTTATCCCTACTCCTTGAATCGGTAACTCCATTTCCAACAAAATATTCCTTGCGCATGTGGGTCATGGTATGATTATCGGCCATAAAGTTACCTCCAGGCTTGACAGAATCGATTACTTCCAGTGCCAGATGCTCTTTATCCACATCAATTCCTTTAAGGACCTTGCAACACATACCAATAATCTCATCATCAATAACGTATTGTTCATATGCCACTGCAATCATGGATTCCAACATTCCGGCTGCGTGATGGACATAATTAGAGCCACCCATGACTGCAAGCAATGTGGTTATTGCCTTTTCCCATCCTGCCTGGGTATCAGGTATCTTTGAATCTGTTAGCCCCGATGAATTATAATTGGGTATTTTTATGTAGTCTGCCAGCTGATGAATAGCAGCATTCATCATTCCACATTCCACAGCCCCTCCCAGATAACCCATAGTTTTAAGATTGGCCATACCTGGAATACCTCCGTATAGAAGCGGTGCGCCTGGATTGGTAAGCTGGCAGATGCAGATACCTGCCAGTTGCTCTGCGTGGAGCTGCGCCAAAGTACCAGCCATGGTCATAGGTGATGTAGAACCTGACATTGGGGCCGCTGAAAGGGCCACTGGAATCTTATTCCGTATGGCTTCCTGCATAATAAGGGTTGCCTGGGGGTCTAATTTTAAAGGGCTAATGGAAAATGAGGTAATGACAGAAACAAAGGGCTTCTCTAAAAGCTTTTCCTTCCCGCCAGCAATCAAGGAGGCCAACTCGATAACTTTGTGGAGACTGTCTTCATTATTTACACCAGACATAACATGTTTGCCAGTGGCCTTCAAGCAAGCATAGTATGTGTTTACATCGTATTCAGACTCAGGAATATTAGTTGGTATGCAAGGGCGTAAGTAAAAATGGATATTGTCCAGGCTGTCGACCAGTCTTCCAATCTGATATATGTCATTCAATGTAGTTGGCCTGGCTGTGCTGGTTTGAAGATCAAGAACCCTAATAGCGGCACCCCCTGTTCCAAGATGAACCTGGTTTTCTGTAAGGTCCAGATCGTTTTTACCATTGCGACCGTAAAGTATCACCTCCTTAGGGGCCTTGGATACCTGTTCAGTCACCAGCCCTTTAGGGAATGTAATCCTGGCATACTTTCGGTCAACGTGGGCACCGGCCTTTTCAAGCAACTCAACGGTATCTTCAAGGCCGGGCTCATAGGTAAATCCGATTTCCTCCAAAATTTTCAATGACGCATTGTGAATAGTCTCGATATTATCATTAGTAAGGGGCTTGTATAAGCCTCCAGAAAGACCTTTTAAATTCATGAGTTCCCCTCCTTGCTAAAAATGAAAATCCTTCACTAAAATTCGAATGCCTCAGCCTGGTGAGCCTTCAGGTATTTTTTTTAACAAAGGTGTTGCGATGGTAGATATGGAGTGCGGTCAAATGTATCAGTTTATTCGCGTGAATTTCCTCTCTTGCTTGTTCATGGTTGATACTACGTTTGATATATGATCGTGGTAAACGTAAACCAGCGCGCCCACCCCTTGTGAAACCGACTTCATTCTGTATCCTCATCACACTTTCACTCATATAAGCATATTCGCACCATCTCTGGAGGTCAAGTCTTTTCCCTTAGGTAGCATTGCACATTTTTATTCTCCACCGGCACTGAGAACTTATATCCACTTCCTTTCTCATAGATTGGGCATATTATATAGTTGCTGCCATGCATATCTGCTTAAAAGTTATCTCGCTTAAAGTTTACTATGACTGCGATCACATCCCTTAAATGACTCAGCTTAAAAAGACTGCAAATATGATGTGTTCAAATACAAGCATTCTTCTATTTCCATAAATTATGGCATTTATTCTCCAGCAACTACGGAACGTTTAGACCCAAAATATAATATATTTTCTATCATTAGAATGAAATAGAAACTATCATTTAAATGAAATTATTTCAATAAAAATTTTTGCACCATTGTGATTTTACAATTTCATAACAATATATTCTTCAATCCGTCGCAGAAAAAGTGAATCCTATGTCAACTTTATGTATTTCATGCTTTACTGGGAGTAGTTCATCGGCAAGAAATATAATACGCTACAATAAAACCCAAGGTATAAACAACCCTATTTTTGACTTTACCAATAAGCTCATGCCTGACTCCAAGCCTTATAAATATATCTTTCAGGGTTGTATGTTTACTTAATTTCTGCTAAATTCTCAAATATGCATAATAACAATGCAAGGGCAAAAACAAAAGAATATGGATCTTTCTGTCAGCGAAAAATGAGGTAAAAGCAACTTATTCAGATCTTTGATGATATAAATAATTTTAAATGATATATTATCTTGCATTTAGCAAGTTAAATTTGAAAGGGCTACTCATGAAAGACCAGATTCATCCAATATTGAAAAACTTAACGGAAAATTCCGGGAAACTAACAGCGAAAGGCAGGATAATTGCTGACCAAGTTATTAAATACCCAAGAAAAGTAATTTTCATGACAACCAAAGAGCTTTCCGAGGCGTGTAACGTGAGTGAAGCCACTGTAGTACGCTTTGTTAGTCAACTTGGCTATGCAACATATAGTGAATTCAAGCAATCGCTCAGAGACTACGTTGACACCGAGCTGACACTTTTGGATAGAATTGATATAGCTGACCTTGGTATGCCGGGCGCGGAAAGGTTACGCCGTGTGATATATAAAGAAATAGATAATCTGAAACAACTCTATGAAACTTTAGATATAAAGGCCCTAAGCCGGCTTATTGATTTATTGCAAAACAGCGAGGAGGTTTATGTAATAGGATCTCGCCTTTCATATACTTTCGCCTATTACATGGGGTGGTCCCTCAGTAAGCTTCGAAAAAATATACATACACTTAAGGGCAGCGACACCACGACACTAGACCGATTAACCATGGCATCGCCCGACAGCCTTGTGGTTATCATTGCCACCTCGCGCTACACAAATGAATTAATAAAAATAGGAAAATTTGCAGCTCGCCTAAAGTGTACGTTAGTGACCATCACAGACAGCGCTACATGCCCTCTGGCTCAATTTAGCCATGAAACAATCACTGCGCCCTCACGTTATATCCCGTTTATCGGAAATCTCTCAGCAATTTCATGCTTGATCAACTATATCAGCCTTGAGCTTGCAAGCAGGATGGAAGAGGACATAAAAGCGCATCAAAAAAATCTTGAACAGGGCTATCTGGAAAATGATATATTTTTTAATGTAAAGAGAACTCTTTAAATTAAGGCCCTTGAAAAATTTAAATTGCCAGCATTGTGTCAGTAGAATCCTGCGGATAAATAATCATCTAGAAAAAATCATCGTTAATCAAGAACTTACCCAAACTTGAATCAAATATTCATATTTAATTTTATTTCCAAAAAACGCTTATATATCATTGAACACCGCAAAGGTCTTTATTATCTCATTAACGCAGAATTAGTGGTAAGTTTAGGGTTTAGGAGACACAAGAAATATAACCGTGATGAGCGACAATTAGAATCCTCACAGACTGTGGATGATATATCCCCCTCCCATAAAAATTACCAGACCAATACCCAGGGTCAGGGGTAACAGCGTATTTTTTATTCATACTACTGCAGCCTTGGTCTCTTTTATCACCGCATATATCCGTTGCATAAGAATGGATAATTTGGCTCATTGTCATTGGAATACCCCTGGTTTTTCGTGTAGCCATCACCATCATTATCTAGCTTGTATTATTACCTCAAATTGGTGAGGCCTGCCACGTGCCTGAGCATACTGCATCACCCAAATCGGCTTCCCATGTGCCAGAAGCTTTATTTCCAGATTGGTCAAATGTGCCCGCTATAGTCATCATCTCCGATATTGATGAATCAGGGTTTAAGTCATTT
>JAGYMO010000365.1 GCA_018400255.1 Deltaproteobacteria bacterium | reverse complement strand
TCGCAGGAAAGAATGGAAGGACGTTAGCCTTTAAGCGGCTAAAGCGTACGCGTAATCGTCTGCGTTTATTTTATTTCTGCCTGTTTTACGAGCAAACAGAACCTCGGTATGCAACTTAAGCTTCTTTATCCCCGTCGAAGCCGTTTCGCCCCCAAGTTAATTTTCTTATTTAAAGGTAATCATTAAAAATGTGTTTGCAAACTAAAATTTTACGATTAATTATATGGCTTAAATGATATGAAAGAGCTTGAATAAATGACATCACACATCTTCAGGTTGTCAAATAATGTGTAATTTGCAAACTTTTAATGCTTAAATGTAATTCTATAGGATATTGGTTTTTATGTCAATTTAAATAATTTTATGTTTTAGATGGTGTTTTTCATCAGGCAGGAAATAGCAGGTAAAAATGGCAGCGGATGGACAAAGAATGAAGGCGGTATTTTCTTTACCAAGAAGTGTTCGGTGGGTGTCAGGTGAGTTGTATATTTTAGATCAAACGCAAATTCCATCTCACATAGTTGAAGAAAGGCAGCAAAGCGTTGAGCAGGTTTGGGATTCGATTAAGCGGCTAAAGGTCAGGGGTGCCCCGGCAATTGGTATTACGGGGGCCTATGGGCTGTTGCTTGGCCTGAAAGATATGACAGGGCTCTCAGCAGATAGGTTTATCGGCGAATTGGAGCGTCGTGCAGATTTTCTCAATACCGCTCGTCCTACAGCGGTAAACCTGAAATGGGCCCTTGCACGAATGGTCAAGAGGGCGAGGGAATGTAAGGGTAAAGATTCAACAATAATTTATAATCATCTCGTTGAAGAGGCATTGCAAATACACGATGAGGACAAAAAACTATGCAGGCGAATTGGAGAGCATGGCGCCAAATTAATAGATAATGGTATGGGGATTTTAACTCATTGTAATGCCGGGGCGCTTGCTGTTTCTGAGTTAGGAACGGCCCTGGCACCTATTTATATAGCACACGGCCGTGGTGTTAGAGTCCGGGTCTATGCTGACGAAACGCGGCCTTTATTGCAAGGAGCTCGTTTAACTGCCTGGGAGCTACAACAGGTTGGTGTAAACGTAACCCTTATATGTGATAATATGGCGGCCCATATTATCTCTCAAGGTCTTGTAAATCTCATTATAGTTGGGGCAGACAGGGTTGCTGCAAATGGGGACGTGGCAAATAAAATCGGAACAATGGGGCTTGCTATAATTTCAAGGCACTTCTCAATACCATTTTATGTTGCCTGCCCATACTCGACAATTGATTTTTCTACGCCCAAGGGCAGTAAGATAATAATTGAAGAGAGAGAGGAGGCGGAGGTAACACATTGCGGTTCATGCACGGTTGCCCCGGAGGGTGTCCTGGTTAGGAATCCAGCATTTGATATAACTCCAAATGAACTTATAACAGGGCTAATAACAGAAAGAGGAATTATAAGACCCCCATATGATAGTAATTTGAGAAAGGCCTTTGAAGAAAAAGCAATGAAAGAATAAAGAGGCAGGTACAGAGAATATCAGAAAGTGTGTAAACGGGGAAGTGCAGGCGTTTTTCACTGAAACGATACGCAGCCTACTTTTCTTAGCATCGATTTTAGTATTTGTTTTAGATCCAATGAGTTGTTTTGCATATATTCGTTGAAGGGCGGGTTTTATTTAAAAATGGGTATCAAGTAAAAAAAAGGGGATTAGTTAATGGAGATTTTAAACTGGAAAGAGGTTGAGGAAATTACTGTAAAAGAAATTGATTATAAGGGAACGATGAATGAGGTAAAGGGAATTAGCCTAAGATGGCTTTCCAAGGCTGGCGAAGACGATAAGGGTCTTCCGGAATATGGTTTAAGATTTTTTACAGCCCAGCCTAAAGGAGAGATACCCATTCATAACCATTTCTACGTTCAGACTATGTTTGTCTTAAGTGGTAAGTTTGAGTGCCGGCGTTTCGACGTGGATACAAACGAATTAATCGAAAAACGTATTTGCGGGCCGGGTGATTCCATATACATTCCCACCATGGAGCCTCATGGCATGAAAAATATGAGCGATACAGAGGAGGGGACGTTTTTGTGTTGTATCTGTAATGTATATGACAATAAGAAGCTTTAATGGCTGAAGACTTTTGAGATGAAATTAAATAATTTTGAGATTTGCCTTGATACAGCCATCAATAGGCTAAAGAGAATCTTTGCCTCGCACTTACATAAGCTGCTATGTCCGTTTTTTAGCAAATAATGGACAGGGCATGTGAAAGTATGTCAATGTGAACCGGCAGATATCCAGGCTGTTCACCATCAACATCTAAGAGAACGTGTTCATCTGAATGTGCGTCTAATTGCTTGCATGTAAATGTATAGACCTTTTTAAGTTCATAAATTTTGCCATTATAGAGTTTAGGTAGATTTATAAATATCTCTGGGAGGGTGAAATTTCCAATTACTGTTACATTGAGTAATCCATCATTAATCTTCGCATCAGGGGCTATGCGCATTCCACCTCCATGATACTGGCCATTTGCAACTGCAATATTCCAGCTTGTAAATTTTTTTTCAAAGCCGTTATCTACCTTGATGTGTATCTGTTTTTTATTATAGATAAGAAAAGAGATTAAGGTAGCCCACATAAAGGAAATAAAGCCACCAAATACCTTTGTTGTCCTGTTGACCCGTTCATCTACCTCGCCACCTAAACCGAAGCTAACTACATTGTGGAAAAATCTGAATGATTTATTGCCCTTATGATCAACATATTCAAGCCGCCCTAAATCTATTTTCCGGGAATGCCCATTAGAAATGAGTTTTAGCAGCCTCTGTATGTTGAATGGTATAGGAAAGGTTCGTATAAAATCACACCCTGTTCCGCGAGGAATAAACGCAAGTATCGATTCAGGCCGAATAGGTTCATGTTTATCCATAAACCCATTTATAACCTCGTTAAGGGTGCCATCTCCGCCAACGCACACAATTATTTCTGATCCTGCCTTTAAGGCATTTCGCGTAAGATTCGTGGCATCCCCCGGGCAATTTGTGATAAAAGACTGAAAAGGTCCCAGTTGTCTTTTTGCCAGGTGTTTTAGGCTGGGCCATTCTTTACCAGTGGAACCCATTGCCGCATTGGGATTAACAATAAAGGAGATTCGTTTCGTGACCATAAGCCGATATTGAATGTTTTAGCCTATACCCCGTATGATTTTTCAGATGTGGTTATAATTACTGTCAGGCCGGCAACATATTATTGTAATACGAAAATTAAGTAGATCATCTATAGGTCAATCCGTTTTTTGGTTAAAATCTCCCTTTGCATTATGCCTTTGGAGAATGAATATTTCATGATTTTTTTTGTGAAACCTGTCAATAGTGCACGCATGAGAAAAGAAGATTTTATGGGATAGAAAAGATTAACCATTTGCCGGACTGTCTTCGGGCTGGGGTTCATTATTTTTTGAGGCCAAATCGTAATACCGAAACAGAAGTATAGTAAAATTTGACCATAGTATGATAGAAATCAATGAGCTAACAGCTGATATAAAGATATTTCCTATAGAAAGCTTGTTAATGATTATCTGGATTAAAAGTTCAATTATAAGCAATATCCCGGAAAGCAAAAAACAACTTCCAATAATTTGCCGTGTAAATTGCTTGGCAAGATCATTGCTATTCATAATAGCCTTTTTTGGATTAAAGTTATTAATGATGACACTGTATTCTGCTAATGATAGTCTAGCGAAGGCGATAAATCCAGGGATTATGAATGCGAATAGGCCTGCAATAATGATCACTGTGCTGATAATATTTACTATAATGAGGTCAGCCCAGCGCAGCAAGCTCACTGATAGGCATTCTCTAATATTGCATTGCTCATCAATTACTATCTTATAAATAAGATATATTAGGCCTCCTGTATAAATAGGCTGGTATAGGTATCCTATGATGATGGAAAGATATCGGATTGTAATTGGAAAAGACACTGTGGTCCCGTAGTATGATAGAAAAATTTCTAAGAGTATAAGTGGTAAGGTCGATATGATTAGGAATTTTCCTATTAAAAACACATTAGCCTTAAAAAAGGCAAAGGTTTCAATTAAACGTCTTATCGATGGATTATTCATAAGCGTATTATTAAGTGTCTTTTCCATGATGTCCAATATTTAAATGGAAATATTCAGCAAATCATGGCCTGTTCAATGATTGTCTCCTTCGGGGAATGAAAGAAAAAATAATGCGTCTCAAAAACTCTGTGCCTCTGTG
>JAGYMO010000364.1 GCA_018400255.1 Deltaproteobacteria bacterium | reverse complement strand
GGGACAACTATGCAGTCGAAGAGGCCATACTTTTGAAGGAAAAATATGGGGGAACAGTTACTGCCATTACAGTTGGCAATGAAGACGACGAAGAGGTTTTGAGACGATCTCTGGCAATGGGTGCTGATAAGGCAATCAGGGTTGAGGCAGGGGATCTAAGCAGATTCGATAGCCTTTCCATAGCAAAAATCCTTTCTGCAACCCTAAAGGACCTGCAATATGACCTTGCCTTAACCGGTGTCCTTGCAGATGATGACAACTCCGGGGCAGTAGGCATAATGCTGGCTGAGCTATTAAATCTAAACCATTGCGCGATGGTTACCGCCATTGATATTAAGGATGGCAAGGCAAATACTACATCAGAGCTTGAAGGGGGTCTGGGGGAGGTTTCCCTTATTGATCTGCCGGCCCTTCTTACTATACAGACAGGTATTAACGAGCCACGATATGTATCAATACTTGGTATAAGAAAGGCGGCAAAAAAAGAACTTAAGGTAATAGAGCTTGAGGAATTAGGCGTTTCTGAAGAAGAGCTTACACCTAAGACTATTATTGAAGAGGCCTATCTGCCGCCCGAAACCGAAGGGGCACAGATTATCAGTGGAGACCCGGACAAGATAGCCTCCGATTTCGTTGAAATCCTAAAGAAGAAAGGAGTGATGGAATAATGAGCGAGATATTTGTTGTTATAGAACACAGGCTTGGTGAGATAAGGGACATAACCTATGAAATGTTATGGAAGGCCGGCGATCTTTCTGAAAAATTATCCCACACCGTAACTGCCGTTCTTCTTGGGCACGAGGTTGATCCCATAGCTGAAAACATTAAAGATAGGGCAGATAAAATAATTATCTATGATGATGAAAGGTTAAAAAATTTTAATGCCGATATTAGCAAGGAGATACTTGCCGGTCTTATCGAGGATTTGCAACCAGAGATTACACTTATTGGCAATACATCCTGGGGGGCAGAGCTCGCCCCAGCTCTCTCAGTAAAGACAGGTCTTCCGCTTGCAACTGACTGTATTGATATCGCATTCGAAAATGGAAAAATAATCGCCCAAAGACAAATGTATAGTGGAAAAATATTTTCCAATGTTTCCTTTGCAAAGTCTGACGGCTATATTTTTACTATACGATCAGGCGTCTTCCCAAAGGATAAAACAGGCGACAGGCAGGCTGAAAAAATCCAGAAAGACTTTCCTGCTCCGGATAGAGAATTAAAAAAGAGCTTTGTCGAATTTGTAGAAACAGCAGCCGGAGATGTCGATATCGCCCAGGCAGACCTTCTTGTCTCCGTGGGCAGAGGCATAGGAGAGGAGGAGAATATCGCCATTGTTAAGGAGCTATCCGAGGCTCTTAATGGAATCCTCTCCTGCAGCAGACCTATTGTTGATAAAAACTGGCTCCCAAAATATCTTCAGGTTGGAACCTCCGGTAAGTCCGTCAGCCCTAAGGTTTATGTTGCGGTAGGTATAAGTGGCGCATTCCAGCACATGGCAGGTCTTTCAGGGGCAGGCACTATCATAGCAATCAATAAGGACCCTAAGGCACCCATATTCAGGACCGCACATTATGGAATCGTGGACGATCTCTTTAAGATTGTACCCGCCTTAAAGGAAAAGGCCTTAGCGGCGAAAAAGGGGTAAAAAAAATGGATTTTGAACTTAGCAAAGAGCAAAAAGATATAATAAGCGCTGCAAGAGAGTTTGCCGAAGGAGAATTTCCGGACAGGTCTGAGGAGTTTGACAGGGACGAATCCTTTGACGAGGCCATACATAAAAAAGCAGCTGAACTTGGTTTTGTGGGAACATTTATCAAAGAGGAGTATGAAGGACCAAATATGGGTACGCTGGAATACTGCCTTATCTTTGAGGAATTTGCCGCTGTTGACCCGGGAATAGCAGTTGCCATTCTGATTTCATCCTACGGGGCGGAGATAGTGCAGCAGTTTGGAACAGAGGAGCAAAAGAAAAAATATCTTCCGCCAATAGTAAGTGGTGATGCGGTAATGGGCAGCGCATTTACCGAGCCGGATGCCGGCTCTGATCTTGCAGGAGCAACAGCCACAACTGCCGTTAAGGATGGTGGCGAATATATTATAAACGGCTCGAAAATGTTTATTACAAATGGAGACCGCGCAGATTACCTTATATGTTTTGTGGTAACAAACCCGGACAACCCTGATATACACAGGCGCCACAGCATGGTCATGGTGGAAACGGATAGACCGGGCTTTGAGGCAAATCACCTGACCGGTAAACTTGGGGTCAGGGCATCTGATACGGCTGAGATAGCCTTTAATAACGTTCGTGTACCCGTCTCTAACCTTGTTGGAAGGGAGGGTGATGGTTTTGCAGAGGCCATGTATCTTTTTAATCTTGATAGAATTATTGTGGCGGCTCAGGCAGTTGGAACAGCCCGTGCTGCGTTGGCAGAGAGTATAAAGCATGTAAAAAAGAGGGTAGCCTTTAATTCCCCATTATCCTCCTTTCAATCAATCCAGTTCAAGATAGCGGATATGTTCACCATGATAGAGGCAGGGAGAAATCTCGTGTATCATGCGGCATGGAAGGTAGATAAGGGTATTTTTGACCATAAAATAATAGCTGCGGCTAAATCATTTTGCGGTCAAATGGCTGTTAAATGCACTGACATGGCACTTCAGATGCATGGAGGATATGGTTACCTGGCTGAATATAAAGTCCAGAAACTTTATCGGGATGCCAAGATAACGGAAATCTACGAGGGTACAACCGAGGTAGAAAAGATAATAATGGCACGGAACCTCCTGAAGTAGAAAAAATTAAATGTTCACAGGTTTTCTATGTGGAATAGGTAACCTGTGAACATAGATACAAAAATCATCCCTTCTGAATTTAGGCACCAAAGATTGCTACAAAATAAGCCGTATATCCCTTTTTACTAAAGCCCCTCCACCTTCAGTCTAACCACCTGGGTGATTACCTGTATCAAATAAAA
>JAGYMO010000363.1 GCA_018400255.1 Deltaproteobacteria bacterium | reverse complement strand
GCGAATCGGCGAAACCAAGTGGTGCCAAGGGCTTGCCCGTGGGGCTCCACTGAAATATTACTTTTGTTATATTTTAAATTTTCCTCTGATAGTAACCTTTAGCAATCTTAAAACAGACCCTATCTTTATTTTCTGTACTTTATCCACCCGGGTTATTTGTAGTACTTATAGAAAATGGGAGCATGATAGTTATTGCAGCACCTCGAGTTGGAAGATTTTGGCTGTATACCTTACCATTCAAGCTATCGATAATTTTTTTTACAATCGCAAGGCCTAAGCCTGATCCGCCTTCTTTAGTTGTGGAAAATGGTTTAAATATATCCTTTATTAGCTTAGATTGTATTCCAGGTCCAGTGTCCTCTACTGTTATTTTTACTGAATATGTTGATTCACCATTCAAGTTGGTTTGCTTTATCTTATCTGTCGTTACACGTATGAGCCCACCATTGGGCATTGCTTCATGGGCATTGAGAAAAATATTCCAGAGTACCTGCTTAATCTGTTGCGAGTCAGATATTATCTCTAATTCACTGAAAAATGTTGTCTCTATGTCCAATTGCTGAATCATTTTTTGACTGTTTTTAAAAAGTTGGAGCGTGTCTAAAATTAATTCATTGAGCTTAAACTTTTCCAATTTTTTCTTTTGCGGCCGGGCGAACTGTAAGAAATCCTCTATAAGATGGTTTAGCCTGTCTATTTCCCGCAAAACAATATCCATTAGTTTTTTGTTTATTTTACTGTTGTCATTTGGTTTACTAATGTTTAATAATTGTATTGAACCGCTTATTGACGCTAAAGGATTTCTTATCTCATGGGCCATTCGCGCTGCCAACTCTCCAATCATCGCTAAATTTTCCATTCTCTTTATATCGCGCTCCATTTCATTAAGTCTTGTAGTGTCCTGGAATACGAATATCTTACCCTTTTTGATATCATTCTGGCCTTTTAGGGGTGAAATATTTAAGAGGAGTTCAAGTGGCATGCCATCAGTCCCCCTATAAGAAATTTGGCTGAAGTCATTTGATCTATTTTGACTCAAATAAGGCCTTAAAAAAGGCATAACATTAGCAATGGGCTGAAGTATTGCATCTTCGCTGTTAATACCAAATATAGTTTCCGCTCCTTTATTGAAAAGAATGACTTCGCTATTTTCATCTACGGCAATAAGTGCAGATGAGACGCTTTGAATTATGTTTTCCTTAAGCATTTCAAGATTGGCTATATCTTTTTGACTGGCCTTTAGCTCATTTTTGCCCCTTCTAGTCTGTTCAGACAAAAAACTGCTTAAAAAGGCCACCAAATAAAAGGCAGCTGTGTTTACTAAAATCCTGTAAATAATTTCATTTATCAGATGCCTTTGGGTATAGAGTCCTTTGTAATTCATAGGGCTTATGAACCCGAAGTAGCTTAATACGAGAAGTGAGCCGTATAAAACACTGCTAAAAGAGGCCGCAGTAATCCCGCCCCTGAGGTAAAGCAGGGTGCCGCCGGATATTATATTTAATATGTAAAGAAAGGAAAATATGCTTTCAAGCCCTCCGGTTGTGTATATAATGGCAGTTATAAATAAGGTATCTATTAGAATTTGAAGGTAGGTGAATTTAATAAGATCTTTTATGTGGTTTAGTGAAATCGCATACAAGAATGTCAAAAAATATATTATGGCTATTAGAAAATAGAGGGTATTTAGTGTCTCTCCAAAATACGCCTTTGTTTCCCTAACCTGAATGATAACTGTTGCGCCTAAAAGAATAGATACAAAGGCTATCCTCAAAAACATTAATAGCTGTAGGCTGGGAAGAATTTCCCTTCGACCATAGTCTGTAGTAATCTTAACCATAATTTACATTGCTGCGGCCATTTGGAATATAGGGAGATACATGGCAATTACTAAACCCCCAATAGATCCTCCTAAAAAAAGCATAAGGAGTGGCTCAAGCATGGATGTCATTGCGGCTACTGCAGCATCTACCTCATCATCATAGAAGTCTGCTATTTTTGCTAGCATAGCATCTAATGCCCCTGTTGCCTCCCCAACAGAAATCATTTGAGCTACCATTCCCGGAAAAACCTCATTTTCCGATAAGGGCTCAGCAATGGTCTGTCCTTCAGCAATGCTTTTTCTTGCATCAAGAATGATTTCCTCCACAACTGAATTTCCTGCTGTTTTTGCGGTTATTTCGAGGGCGTCTAATATCGGAACACCACTGCTCACCATTGTTCCAAGAGTTCTTGTGAATCTAGCGACTGCTACTTTTTTAATGATTTCACCAAAAATTGGGAGTTTTAGCATAAGTTGATCAATTTTCTTTTTACCTGATTTTGTTCTATAATACCTCCTGAAAAGCCATACAAAAATAATCAATCCTCCGATCATGTAATGTATGTTCCCCTTTGTGAAATCACTCATATTCACTACAATCTGGGTCGGCAAGGGGAGGGCCCTTCCCACGCTGGCAAAGAGGTCTTGGAATACGGGTATTACAAAAATCATAATAACAGCTATGACAATAACAGCAATGCTTACAACAACGGCAGGATAGACCAAGGCACCCTTAACCTGAGATTTCAGTTTTTCCGATTTTTCAATATAGGTAGCCAGACGCTGAAGTATGGTATCTAAGATTCCACCTGCTTCACCAGCAGCAACAAGTCCTACAAAAAGAGAATCAAATATTTTAGGGTGACTTTGCAAGGCATCTGCAAGGGTAGCACCTCCCTCAACGTCTTTTGTTATCTGTTTAAGAACTTTTTTAAAACTTTTGTTTTCAGCTTGCTCTGCCAGGATCGTTAGGCCCTGGACAATGGGTAGCCCAGCATCAATCATAGTAGAAAACTGTCTTGTAAAAATAACAATGTCTTTTTTTGTAATCTTAGGCTGCATGAAAGAAATATTTTCAAACAGGTCCTTTGGCTTTTTCTTGAGTTTTGTAACCTCAATATTACGCCTCTTGATTTGTACCCTGGCAATTCTCTCATCTGCTGCCTCTATTTCACCTTTTATGACGCGTCCCTTTTTATTTTTACCTGACCAGACGTATATAGGCATAACCTAGTCTCCAAAGATTTTAAGTAATTAGTAATTTGTATAGATAATATAAAGCAATAATTATACCATTTTAATGGATAAATCCATGTTTGCGCCGGGGTCTTATTAGTGGAAAGGGCTGCATACTTATGCAAACGGCCTATGGCAATAACAATAAGCTTAATTATATTCAGAATTTATGTCAAGGAATCTCTTGTATTTAAGAGCGGTTCATTGTAATTAAGCAGTATGTTGATATATTTCAAGGCCTTAAAAATTGTTGTGCGTTGTCTTGGAAGTTATTTCACTTCCTTAAATTTTGACAATTTCCTCTCTTACATCTATTTGGAAATTTCTATTTCTGGAGAAAAGACTTTAACCCAGATTATGCAGTAGCCACTTACTGCGGCCTGAAAAACCTTGTCCCGCCTATCTTTGGCGGGATTGCTTCTCAACATATTTACAAATATGCCTTCGGCGCAAAATCGTT
>JAGYMO010000362.1 GCA_018400255.1 Deltaproteobacteria bacterium | reverse complement strand
TGTGCGATGCACCTGTCTACGGGATTGGAACGAAGCGGAAACTCTGTTAACGGGGTCGAAGATTCCGCTATAGGAAAAAGCGAGGGTTTTCTCCCATTCCCCGAAGGAGACAATGATTACCGTTAATCGGAGACTATCTCTGTTCCCACCCCTTCATCTGTAAATATTTCTAACAACAAGGCATGTTCCTTAGTTCCATTAATTATATGCGTCTTTTCTACGCCGTTTCCAAGAGCATCAAGGCAGCATTGAATTTTTGGTATCATTCCACCGGTAATATCAGCATTAATTATCATATTTTTGGCCTCCTCTACTGTCAGGCTTGCAATAAGATTATTCTGTTTATCAATCACACCCTCAACATCGGTTAGCAGAATAAGTTTTTGCGCCTTTAGTGACGATGCAATATGACCGGCAACGAGATCTGCATTAATGTTATATGTTTCATTTCTTTTTCCAACACCAACCGGGGCTATAACTGGTATGAATTGATTATCCATAAGGCTTCTTAATACACGGCTGTTCACCGAAACAACCTCGCCCACCATCCCAATATCTATAATCTCAGGAGGATTATCAGCGCTTGTAACCTTGCCATTGGTATTTGATGTTAAACGCAATTTCTTTGCTGTTATGAGCTGCCCATCCTTACCGGATAAACCCACTGCCTGGCCACCATTCTGGTTTATAGTAGCTACGATCTCTTTGTTAACCTTCCCGGCAAGGACCATCTCAACAATATCCATCGTAGCCTCATCAGTAACCCTATGCCCGTCAATAAAGCTTGATTTAATTGACATCTTATTAAGGTACTCACCGATTTGAGGCCCTCCACCGTGGACTATTACAGGGTTTAGACCAACATATTTCATCAAGATAATATCGAGCGCAAAATCCCTCTTAAGATTAGAATCAACCATAGCATGACCGCCATACTTGATAACCATAATCTTATTATTGAATGCCCTTATATAAGGGAGCGCTTCAATAAGTATTCTTGCCCTGTCTAATCCTTTATTCATTGGACATCACCTAATTTTATTAAGTAATTTGAAGCTGAGTGACAGCTTATAACTCATATTATCTCTGCTGGACGAATGGTGAATTCAGGACCCATATTATTTTTGGAGGCTAATAGATTTGCCTTCTTTATGGGTAAATTTAAATTGATGCGGAAGATAAAGCAAAATTACAAATATTCTCTTAGCTTGCTGCTGGTTGAACAGGTTTACTATTCAAACGTTTAAAATCAACTTCATCTTATTGACTTTATTGCATGCCTAAAAAGTTGTAATTCTTACAAAATATATCTGCTAAGGTTTGTATCCTCAAGTATGCCGCTTAACTTTTCTTTAACGTAACCCTCGTCTATAGTGATATTTTTATCTTCCATCTCTGATGCATCAAAAGATATCTCATCCAAGAGGGCTTCCATTACAGTATGCAATCGCCGAGCCCCTATATTTTCCATAGTATTGTTTGCCTCATAGGCAATTTTTGCGATTTCAACCAGGGCTTTATCTGTAAACTCCAAGGATATGCCCTCCGTACTCAACAAGGCAATGTACTGAACTATAAGCGCATTTTGTGGCTCTGTCAGTATCAGAACAAAATCCTCCTCTGTAAGACTATCAAGTTCTACCCGTATTGGAAATCGTCCCTGTAGCTCAGGCAAAAGATCCGATGGTTTACTTCCATGAAATGCGCCAGAGGCTATGAATAAAATATGATCACTTCTCACCATGCCATATTTCGTAAGAACAGTTGATCCCTCTACTATGGGGAGAAGATCCCTTTGCACTCCTTCTCGTGAAACATCCGGCCCAGAACTTGAGTCGCCCCCTACTATTTTATCCAATTCATCTAAAAAGATTATTCCGTTCTGCTCTGTTCTTCGTATGGCCTTTTCAACAACCTTGTCAAAATCAATAAGTTTTTGGGCCTCCTGTTCTGTAATTATATCAGCTGCATCTTTGACTTTAACCTTTCTTTTTTTAGTCTTTGATGGCATTATTTGCCCAAAGATTTCTTTTACATTTAAATCAATCTCCTCCAAGCCAGCTCCCGAAAGTATCTCTATAAAGGGAAAGGGTTTATCATTAATCTCTAATTCAACATACCTTGAATCAAGCTTGCCTTTTCGCAAAAGCCTCCTGAGTTTTTCCCTTGTCGAATTTTTGTCAAAACTATCCTGTTTAACTACCTCGAGCATACCCTCTCTCTGATCATTAGACTCCTTTTGAACTTCCCTTTTTGGTTTTGGCAGAAGCATATCAAGCAGCCTTTCTTCTGCCAGCTCAATTGCCTTAATTCGAACTTCTTCCTGAGCCTCTTTTTTAGCCATATTGACAGCGAGTTCCGTTAAATCCCTTATCATGCTCTCCACATCTCTGCCTACATATCCAACCTCTGTAAACTTCGATGCCTCAATCTTTAAAAAAGGAGAATTTGCCAATTTGGCAAGACGCCTGGCTATCTCTGTCTTGCCAACACCAGTAGGGCCTATCATGATAATATTCTTAGGTGCTATCTCATCTCTCAGATCTTTAGGAACCTGTTGTCTGCGCCATCTATTTCTCAGAGCAACAGCCACGGACCGCTTTGCGTTATCCTGACCTATGATATATTTATCTAACTCTGATACAATCTCTCTCGGAGTTAAGACCCCGTGTTCATTATCATCTTCGTTATTCTTTGTCATTGGATCTCCATATAAAAATGAAAGGGCCAAAATTCATTATAAAGCTTTATTAAAATAATGATACCGCCCTATACCTTATTTAGTTTTTTTCCATTTTCCATACATTCGTTTGTTAGGCCATGCAAAAAATTACAAGAGGGATTTTTCACTTGATGAAGTGTTACCAATGTCCAAAAAATATTTTAGAAACAGTGCTGTCTGCTCTCAAAAAATCTCTACATTGATAGCTAAATAAATTTTTTAAAACCCCTTATCGTGGTGAAATTTTTTAAAGGATAAATCAAACTTTATCTTCTGCATTCGGCAATGCTTTTATATAAAATTCTTCATTTGTATATATGCATATTGACGCTGCAATCTTCATTGATTCCATGGCAATATCTTTTGCATCTAACTTTGAATGAGCCATAAGAGCCCTGGCAGCAGCAAAAGCATAAGGGCCACCCGAGCCAATAGCTGCGACATCCCCATCTGGTTCAATTACATCACCATTACCTGATAATATAAAGGTATGCTCATTATCCATAGCAATAAGTAAGGCCTCTAACCTCCGAAGTATTCTGTCAGTCCTCCAATCTTTCGCTAATTCCACTGCAGATCTTGGCAAATTCCCATTGTATTTCTCAAGCTTGCCCTCTAATTTTTCAAAGAGTGAGAATGCATCTGCTGTGGCCCCTGCAAACCCAACTAATACCTGGTCATTATACATAAAACGGAGTTTTTTGGCCTTTTGCTTCATTATCGTGTCTTCCATAGTAACCTGTCCGTCTGCTGCCATAACTCCCTGATCCGACTTCCTAACAGACAGTATTGTGGTCCCCCTAATCATCTAATTCAACTCCTCTCTCACTGATTAAAAAACTACTCGATAAAAACCCTGAAAATTGTATGTCATTTTTTAGGCCTACAATATAAAAAGCAATAATTGTACAAGTAAAAGCAAAATCCTCACAAAATCTTCATTACCCTATAATGCACAAATAATATAACTATTATTCAAAGTCGGAAACACTATTGTAACCAGAATTCCTGCACAAAATAAAAATTCTGATCAAATGAAATTATTAATTATGCCATGTCGTTAAGATTAAAATAGTAAAATAGTAAATTTCACTCCTTTTCTTATAATACAAAGTATAAACTTTCCAAATAATAAAATCGAAATAAGCCTTCCTGGATCTATTACCTTTAGATAGCCAGTAAGTAAATCAACTCCTTGGATGAGATTTATCGTATACCTCCATGAGCCTATCAATACTAACATGGGTGTATTTTTGCGTAGTGGAGAGACTTACATGACCTAAAAATTCCTGAATTGACCTTAAATCCGCACCGCTGTCTAATAGGTGGGTCGCAAATGTATGGCGTATAGAATGGGGGCTAATATTTGTCATTATGCCGCTATCTCTAGAATATTTCTTAATAATTCTGTTAACACTCCTTGATGAAAGTCTTTCGCCTCTATAATTAAGAAAAAGAGGTCCTTTTTGCAGGTCATAACCTTTCTTTTTTCTGATTTTTTCCGCGTTTCTAAGGTAATCCTTGATAGCGGTATAGGCTCTCCTACCAAATGGAATAATTCTTTCTTTTCCGCCCTTACCTAAAACTTTCACTAATCTAGATTCAAGGTCCACTTTTTCAACATTTAAAAAAACGAGCTCACTGACCCTGATGCCAGATGAATACAATAACTCCATTATAGCCAAATCCCTAAGGCCTAATTCTGTATCACTTTTAGGCTGATTTAAGAGTGCAAAAATTTCATCAATAGAAAGGTAGACAGGGATACGTTTCTCTAGTTTAGGTGTACTTATATTAACGGCTGGATTCTTTAGACACAGTCCTCTAAGCTCTAAATATCTAAAAAATGATTTAAGGGCAGAAAGTTTTCTAGCAATTGTACCACGGCTGCATTTATTGAAAAGTCCACCTACATACTCTCTGATTATCATATAGTTTATACTGCCAACCTCAAATTCAAAGCCTTCTGTATCTTTTTTATCTGTAATAAAATCACAAAATTGCTTTAGATCGCTTTCGTAATTCCTGATTGTATGAGGGGAATAGCCCCTTTCCGATTTTAAATATTCAATAAAAAATGCTATATGTTTCTTCATTCTCAAAGAAGGTAAAGGTTAAAACCTTTGTAAAAATTTTTTGGCTAATTTAGACTTTATTTCCAGATTAAAAATTAAAAAAACACAGATTTTTAATATGTTATAAATAATCTGATACTATTTATTCTCGTATTCTTCAAACAAAATCCTATGGTCAACAAGATGCATTTCCTTTATTCTTGCCTTAATTGTTTTCTGTTCGCCGAAGATATTTTGGATATATATCCCCTTTTCCTCAGGTCTTAATGTATCAACACTTTTCATAATTAACGTTTCTTTACCGTCTTTTAGAAGATATGCATTTGCCTCGCACATTCTTTGCTCCTCCAAATAATTAAGATGATAAATAAAAAGGATAAAAAGAGCCTTTTCATTTGGCTGTTCACATTCTCATATAAAAAAACCTGCATCGTTAACGTTCCATTTATAAGTAAAAGGAATTGTAAATTTCTTTTCACGCTCATGAATTCTTTTGCCTTGGAATGGCTTACTTCGGCGCAAAGGCGAAACTCACAAGTTCTTTTAGATATTTATCTAAAGCGGCAATTTCCTAAGTAATAGTATATATTAAACCTTAATTTGTCAATAAAACCCAGAATCAAGGATAATTATTTGGATTATTTAGGTTAATTAGTTTTTTTGAGCCGGTGCAAAAATATCAATTTTGATTGTAGACCCTGTCTTACTCTCCTCTCTGAATTTTCTCAAACGTTATTGAAATTTCGTGCAACTATAAATTGATAGTAATTATTTCTTGAATGATAAATTATGTTATGTTACAAGGTATGAATTCAGCAATTAAAAATCATTAATTTTAAGGAGGTAGAAATGGCAGCTTTAATTGGTGGTTTGGTATCTTTGATATTGGGAATTATTGGAATTATTATATGGTGGGGATATTTTGTTAAGGCACTGGCGGCTGGTATACCTATATTGCTAATATTAGGCGGCGCATTAGCTACATATTTAGGCATTGAAGAATGGAAAGACAAAAGAAATGCAAAAAATCTTGAGGAAAAAGATAGCGAAAATATTGATACAGACAAGTTAAAGGAAGAGGTTGCAGGCTTAAAAAAAGAGGTAGAGGATTTAAAAAAAGAGGATTAATCTAAATTTACAAAAAATATTTCCTTTTCTGATTATCTTGAAAAATTGCTATTTCTCTACAGCAAAACAACCTTTTTTTAGAAGAAATCAGAATCGTATAAAAATCTCCTTTCCCTTATAAACAGCCTGCCATCATCATAGGAAAAATCAGAAAGGAACAGGCTGAACCAAAGACTTTTTATGTCCTTAGCCGGCAAGAAACCTATAAGAAACAATAATGGGCAGGAGAATTTTTTCCTGCCTTACGTTTTTTCAAATCAACACAAAACATCTTTCCAGAACTCAATTTAGAACAAGTATAAAATTATTAAATTTAGAATCATATTATACTAATAGAAGAATACTATTTATCGATCAATTTTTCTTATAAAAAGTATAGGTCTCACCCCTTACAAACCTGAAGCAGGATAGTAACAGAGTTTGTTAAATATAGCATACAATCCAGATTTTATTTTATTGCCCCAACCGGGCAAACAGGAACGCAAGCCCTGCATCTATTGCAAATATAGGGATTTATCACAGCCTTTTTATCAATAATTGAAATAGCCCTGGTGGGGCAAACATCCATACATTTTTTACACCCTGCACAAACATCCCTATCAATCTTTGGGACAGCATCTGTTGCTCTTTCCGCCCCTCTTGTAGTATCCGGGCCAGGTCGGTTATATGACTCAGGTATCACAAACTGCCTAACTAAAAATGCGCCGCAATTAGGACATCTAATCTGAAAACACGGCCTGCCTACTTGATGAGGCAGAATTGTATAACAGGATGGACAAATGCAATTTTCCGTCCTTCCAGCTCCAAAAGGCCTGCCAAACCTGCGGTGCCCCGGGGCTATCTCATGGCCCATACCCCCTCCACGTCTTCCAAACCGTATCGGCATAATTATATCCTTAGATAAATCTTAATTAAATATTATACATCACTAAATATTAAAAATAAATTAGTGCAACTAATCGCCTTAATTAAAGCTTCAAGCCTTAAATAATTTAATTTACAACTATATTTTTCTTGCCTTATTGGCGGCTACTAGAATTGGATCCCATACAGGGGAAAATGGGGGGGCATAGCCTAAGTCCAAGTGATATAACTCTTCTGCAGTCATACCGCTATGAAGTGCTGCAGCTATTACATCTATTCTCAAAGCAGCACCTTCCCCGCCTATCATTTGTGCGCCCAAAAGTTTCCCATTGCTTTTATCTAAAACAAGCTGAACAGTAATAATGCTTCCATCAGGGTAGTGCTTGGAGCGAGATCTATGTTTTATAGTAATAGAAGCTGCATCAAAGCCATATTCTGCCGCCTCTTTTAAACTAAAACCACTTCTTGCAACCTCCAGATCAAAGATCTTTGAAATGGCAGTGCCTACAACACCAGGGAATTCCGTGTTAAGCCCTCCAATATTCTCACCGGCGGTTCTCCCTGCCTTGTTTGCAGTTGGTCCAAGAGGAATGTATACAGGTTTTTTCCCGATTATATGATAGACCTCGGCACAATCACCCCCTGAATAAACTCTATCAATATTAGTTCTCTGCCTTTTATCCACTGCAATAGCACCTGTATCTCCTATCCGAACACCTATTTTCTTAGCAAGGTCAACATTAGGTGCAGCGCCTTTTGATACAAGTACTGTCTCGGCATCAACTTCCCCTTTATTTGTAACTACCTTCGCAACTCGATCATTTCCTTCAAAGGATAGTATGTCTACGCCACTTTGAATCTTAACCCCCTTTGATACTACCTCTTCTTCAACTAATGAGGACATATCAGGATCAAAATTTAACAACATCTGAGAAGATTTTTTCAATATTGTTACATCTTTGCCCATAGTAATAAATGACTCCGCCATCTCAAGCCCAATATATCCTCCGCCGCATATAACTACATGCTTCGAGGATCCAGCGCTTTTCTGGATTGCTATCGCATCTTCAACGGTCCTCAATGTAAATATACCTTCCAGCTCTTTTCCAGGTACGTCGATCGTTTTCCCTTTCGCCCCTGTAGAGATCATAAGGTAATCAAAATCTTCTTTAAAGGTTTTACGATTCAGTATATCCTCTACTGTCACATATCCGGCATTATAATCTATATCAACGACCTCATGTAACCTATATATTGGTATAGAACGCTTTTGCTCAAACTCTTCAGGGGTCACCTCAATCAAATCCTCCGGTTTTAAAACAAGCCCTGATATGAAGTAAGGTTCAGAACACGCCCCGTAAGATATGTATCCTGACTTTTCAAATACGACTGCATTTATTTCAGATTTCTTTATCCTTTTAGCAGCACTTGCAGCTGACAACCCAGCTGCTACGCCACCTATGACTACAAGTTTCTCCATGCAATGGCCTCCTTTAGATTTCAATCCATATAAATAAATAGAAAGATATATATACCTGTAAATATAGTAGAGCAGAATTATACAAAGATTATTTCTTATTCTTTGAAACTCCCCTAAAAAGTCAACCCCTATAGTTGCTAACCTGAGAATTTTCCAAGTTAGAAATGGTCTATATTATTTTTAACCGACGTTCTTTGACCTTTCGCTATTTTCTCTAATTCCAAAGATTTAAGGTTTAAACAGTGCCTAGTAAATCACATTTTTATATAAGCCCATACATAACTTTCGTCAAATTAAATCAAAAGTTTTAACTCAAATGAACGGCAGTATGACAAATTCTTAATTTACGAGCAAAAAAAGGGCGTCACCCTTAACTATTCTTTAGGCGACGCCCTATTGTAGATACATTAACTATTTTTAATTACTTAGTTTTACCTTCTTTTCTCACTTCTATCTGTCTCGCCTTTGCCTTGCCGGATTTTGGAAGCGAAAGTTTCAATATTCCCTTATTGTATATAGCATCCAATTTATCTGTTTTTACCGACTCAGGAATTCTAAATCTACGTTCAAATGAACCATAATGTCTTTCTATGCAATGATAATTTGTCTCCTTAGATTCATCTTCCTTCTTTTTTTCACCCTTTATTGAAAGTATGCCATTCGACAGGGTAATATCAATATCTTTAACATCTATACCAGGAACTTCAGCTGTTATAAGATACTCTTTGTCCGTCTCCGATATATCAAATGCAGGTATTATTTTATTGTCGTAAAATAAGTCATCAAAAAACCTATCAAACACTAACGAATCCGGTATAAACGGCATTAATTCCCTAGTCCTTGGTATCAAATCTAACATTCTTGTCATTTTATTTACCTCCTTTCTATTAATATCAACTTCATTGTATCATGTATCATAATGATAATCATTATCGTTATTAATTCAAGAGGTATTCTTGCTACATTTTTAAAGAGTATGAGAAATTTAGACTTGAACCTGCATAGAATAGTAAAATAGCCTTGATTTAGGCTAAATCTTAATGGTTGATAGGTAGCAGAGATAATTATTAAGATTGATTGTTATTAAGAAAAATCAAAACATTACTTATAATAACAAATCTATTGGGTATTTAACTATTTTATATCTTCACTATCTTTTGTGTAGAATTGAAGTTTATGAGATCCTATATCAATTGTATCAAAATCTTTTAGATAATGACTTTCTTCTATTACCTTGCCATTTACCTTCACCTTTATTTTATCACTTGTGGATGTGATAACATACCCATTAGGTCTTCTGCTTATAGCTGCTGCGGTCAGAGGTATAAAAAATCCTTTAAGCTGTATCTCGGAAGTTTTTGCCTTTCCTATCCTGATCAATTTTTTATTAAGCTCAATATCTTCCATGTCAGATGCATCTAAAAAACTAATAATGCCAATTTTCTCTTCTTTTTTTGGCATCACTTCTTCGCTGTCTCCTGTTTTTTTAGCTAAAAGATTTTTACGAATACTTGAATCAATAATCATCGTCTGATCCATATCTTCCTCTTCAGCCTCCAATTGCTCCTTTTTAGACATGGCAAAAAAAAGCAGGTGTTTGCCTATTGTTATCTTATCCTTATGTTTAAGTTTACAGGAAATCACCTTCTTTTTATTAACAAAGGTCCCGTTGGTGCTCTGCAAATCAGTAAGTATATAAGAATCTCCAACTTTATCTATTCTTGCATGAAAACTAGACACTATAAGATTATCAATTACAATATCGTTCCCTTTATCTCTTCCAATATTCAAACTTTCATCTACAAAGGGGTAGTCTTTAATCACGTTTTTCTTAAATATTAGTATTACCCGCGCCATAATTAAGTCCCTTTTTTTATTTGTTAGTTCATAAATAATGAAAACTTAGTTAGTGCCTGTTAAAGAATTGAAAAAATTTTCCTACAATACCTTTTTTCCTTGAAATGACTCCATTTAGTGATATGAAAGATACGGTTATATTGTCTATCCCCCCTCTATTGTTGGCCTCTGATACTAACTTGCTGCAAATTGATTCCTGCTCATCCCCATTTTTTACAATATTGAGTATATCTTTATCTGTAACAAGATCTGTAAGGCCATCTGTGCAGAGCAGAAAGGAATCACCTGCCATCGTCTCGATTTCAAATACATCTACTTCAACATCACTGCAAGACCCAAGGCTTCTTGTTATTATATGCCTTAAAGGCGAGGTTTTTGCCTCCTCGCTCGATATCAACCCCAACTCTAACTGCTCTGCCATCATTGTATGGCTCTTTGAAAGAGGCTCCATTGTATCGCCTCTGATAAGGTAAATTTTACTGTCGCCCACATTCGCTGCGATTACGGCAGAATTCATTAAAGCAATTACAGCTATAGTCGTTCCCATACCCTTATATCGAGGGTATTCCTGAGACATATCATATAAAATTCTATTTGCAAGCTTTACGCTGGCAAGTACATAGTTACCCCACAGGCTGAGTGAACTTTCCGGTAGCCCAAAAAGCTCATCAAGGGGGGTATTTTCTGTTCTAAGCTGCCTAAAATATTTTTGTATGATGTTTACGGCAAACTTACTAGCTACATCTCCAGCTAGATGCCCACCCATTCCATCAGCTACCACATATAGCCCAAGAGAATTATCATTTTCATAATAATCCTCATTTATCTCCCTCTTTCGACCCGTGTCAGATAATCCGGCTGACCTGACTCCCAATTCTTCCATAGATTTTTTAAAATTTTCTTCTCTTTCTAATGACCTATTCATAATTAAGAGGCTTAATATTCCTTGCATTCAGATTTAATACTTAGCTTTTGCAGTATACACTGATTTCAGTCAGATAGTAAGTGCCTCAATTTTTTTAGCTAATGAACTTTGATGCCAAATCGTGTATACATCTAACACAATTTCATAAAAATAGTCAAATCTGCAAAAAAATATAAAATTTTTTCTACTTATTTTCCAGCCAGCTCAGCTATTTAGCTATATTTTTTAGGCCAGTGTTAGCCCATGGAACCCTCTATGAGATCAGAAAAACGAGTTCATTTTTCCAATCCAAGAGCATGATCATAAAAAAACCCTATTAATATCTTCAAGAATTTATGCTTCAATGTTGCCTTTTAATCCTATAGAATCAGCAACTTCCCTCATTCCCATTATAGTGTCCTCGATGATCTCCTCAATGCTAACACCGAGCATTCCTGCCCCTTTCTGTATTATCTCTCGGTCTACGCCTGCTGCAAAAGAAGGTGACTTCCATTTTTTCTTAACAGATTTTACAGTCATATCCATAACACTTTTTGATGGACGCACCATAGCATTTGCCGTAATTAGGCCCGTAAGTTCATCAATCGCGTAGAGGGTTTTTTCCATAGTACTTTCGGGCTTTACATCCGAGCATATTCCCCAGCCATGAGAGACTACAGCCCTTATGTATTCCTCTGGCCAACTATACCCTTCTAAAATTTCCTTTGTCTTTGTACAGTGTTGCTCCGGGAATTGTTCATAGTCAAGATCATGCATTAAACCCACAATACCCCATTTCTCCTCATCTTCCCCACGCTTCCTTGCAATATAGCGCATCACCCCCTCTACGCTGTATGCATGTTTTAATAAACTGCCACTTTTATTGTATTCTTTGAGGATTGCCAATGCTTCCTCTCTTGTTGGAATTTTTTCTACCATTATTCTGCCCCCCTACTTCTTAACTTAATTAGGTCTAAACTATCAATTTTTTTCTTCATACCACCAAAAGTCATTTCTCTCCACGGGGTCATAACATTTCCATTGGCCATTAACATTAACTTCCGGGCTTAGTCGTAGTTCATCACGCCCACATCTCATTAGACGATCACAAGTCATTACCCATCCAATAAAAAAACCATGTTTTTCAAAGCTTTGTATGCTATAGCTGGAACAAGATGGGAACATTGGGCACTCTGAAGCCTTAACCGCTGACAGATGATTCAGCTTTTCTCGGTAAAAACTTATAGCTGATAAAAGTGGGTTAAATCCACTTGTCAATTCTCGGTCAGTCCTTATGGGGGGAGCACAAGAAAGTGTGAATATCAAAAACAAAAAAAAGAATATTAATCTCCCTACCATTTCCTTTATGAAATAAATTATTTATTGTCCTAAAATCCTTTAAATCGTTATATTCAATAACACATATTATAGGTTCTGTAAAGGATTCTAGAGAGCACTGAATTGAGAAAATACTCCTCATTAATTTAAGCACCTTTATATATGAATAAAATATTGGTTCTTAATTTCCAGCCCGTTATTTTACCATATAAAAACACTAGCAGATAAAAACTATGATCAAGACCAGTTATTTTAAAAAAGCAAAAGGCCTTCCAAATATTGTAAGTATTGCAAGAAGTGACTTCCCCTGGCCAATGAAAGGCTATAGATTTAGGAAATATGAAGCTCTTCTGCCATCTCTTTCTCTGCTTAGAGACTGGAGGGCAGGAAATTTAACAAAGGATGAATATTCCCAGAGATATTACAGTGAAACATTGAGTAAGCTAAATCCAACAAGCGTATATAAAGAGCTTGACGGAAAAATACTCCTATGCCACGAACCATCAGGAAGTTTCTGCCACAGAAGATTAGTAGCCAAATGGCTTGAAGACTCATTAGGAATAAATGTGCCTGAATTATAAGGGTATGTCCTTCATAAATAAATTTTGAAAATATTTGCCTTTTTTAAATATACCGTGTATTTTTTTAAATAATTGCAGATTTGTTATAAAGGAGCTTACCATTGTTTCCTCCTATAAAAAAAATATTATTTATCGGTGCAGGCGCCATGGGTGCCTCTTATATGAGCCTCTTCTATGCGAAGGACAAAGACTGTGTGTCCGTTGTTGCAAAAGGTGACCGCTATAATAGACTTAGCGAGCATGGTCTTATCATAAACGGAAAACAATATTTTCCGAAATTACTAAGACCAGCTGAAAAAGACCAGCTCTCTGATCTCATAATAATTGCCGTAAAACATCATGACTTGCCAGATGCAATAAGAGATATATATAATTTTGTTGGTGAAAAGACATTAATCCTCTCTATCATGAATGGCATTGAGAGCGAGGAGCAGATAGCCTCAGTTTATGGTAAGGAAAAGATATTATATGCTATTGTAGTTGGGATTAGCGCTGTGAAAGAAAAAAATTGCATAAATTTTTCCCCCACGGGAAAGCTCTTTTTTGGGGAAAAAAACAATACACATATTTCAGAAAAAGTTAAGGCTGTTCAATCCCTTTTTGATACGTTTGGAATAATTTATGAAACACCAAAGGATATGATACGAACCCTGTGGTGGAAGTTTATGATTAATACAGGGATAAACCAGGTGTCCGCCGTTCTTGGAGCAAATTATGGTATTTTTCAGAAATCCAAGGAGGCAAAGGAACTTATGGAGGAAGCTATGCAGGAAGTAATATCAATAGCTAAATTTAGAGGGATTCACCTCTACGATAAAGATATAGATGAGTGGTATACCTTCCTGTCCAATCAGCCTCCAGAGGGAAAAACATCAATGCTCCAGGATTTCGAGGCGAGAAGAAAGACAGAGGTCGAGATGTTTGCTGGTAAGGTAATCGAGCTTGGTAAAAAATACGACATTCCAACACCTTTAAATGACACACTCTTTAGAATAATTAAGGCTATAGAGTATCAATGGGAGGTTTAATATCTTTTACTACAAAATTATGAGGTTTTTAAATTGACAAAGAACACTTTCAAAAACCCAGGAGACCTGCCAGTCGGCCAAAAATGGATCAAGAAGTGGCCTGTAAGGACTGTTGAATCAGGACCTGAGGAGGACTCAGGCTCCTTGTCTTTAACAATTTCTGGCATGGTTGATAAATCATTAACTCTGAGCATGCAGGAGGTTAAGAGTCTTAAATCAATTGAAATTGTTAGAGATTTTCATTGCGTGGAGACATGGAGTATACCTAATATTCGATGGAAAGGGGTTCCTGTAACATTGATTCTTGAGTTAGCAAAACCTTTTAAAAAGGCGACGCATGTTGTAGTATCCAGCCTTGGTGGTTATAAAACAGATCTTAAACTGGAAAACCTTTTAAGGCCAGACACACTTCTCGTATGGGAAGCTAATGGAATGCCGCTTAGCTCGGACCATGGTTATCCTCTGCGACTCATAATTCCTGACCTTTATGCTTACAAAAGCGTTAAGTGGGTATCCGAAATTACTATCATAGATAAGGATGTACCCGGATACTGGGAAGAAAAAGGTTATCACAGAGGTGCCAATGTTTGGAAAGGGGAACGTTTTGAAGAAAATGGATTATAATAACCTGAAGAATAAAGAATGACAAAGGACAATCTACAAAACAAGGTGAAAATCATAATAGCCATCCTCGAAAAAGAATATCCGGATACTAAGACTGCCCTTGTTTTTCAAAACCCATTAGAACTTCTAATATCTACAGTGCTTTCCGCGCAGTGCACTGATAAAAGGGTAAATGAAGTAACCAAGGATTTATTTCAAAAATACCATAGTGCAAAAGATTATGCCCAGGTAAACCTAAGCGAATTAGAATTTGACATTAAACCCACAGGTTTCTTTCGAAACAAGGCCAAATCGATAAAGGCATTTTGCAATATTTTGGTTGATAAATACCATGGGAACGTGCCCTCAAACCTTGATGATATGGTATCACTGCCTGGGATTGGCAGAAAAACGGCTAATGTTGTACTTGCAGAGGCGTACAACATTCCTGCGATTATAGTCGACACCCATGTTCTTCGGCTAAGCAATCGGATAGGTCTGACTGATAAAAAGGATGCAACCAAAGTGGAGTTTGACCTAATGGAGATTATTCCAAAAGAGCAGTGGAGATTATTCTCTAATCTTTTAATATCTCATGGGAGGGCAATTTGCACAGCGAGAAAACCACGGCATAATGAATGCAAAATCATAGATTTTTGCGAAGAAGGAATTCGCTCGAAAGGTCAATTTCTATAGCCACCAAGTCACTAAAATACAAAGAAAAAATATCAATTAAAATCTCTCTGCAAGAAAAAAACTACATCTTAAAATTTTACATCCCGCATTTCATTTAATAGAATATTACTAATCTATAGAGTCTCAGTGGCTGAACTATTTCCAATCAATTTATACAAAGGATTTGTTAGATACCTATGATCCAATTTAATATACTGCTTATAACATACCTTTCCATATTCATTTTCCGATCATTATTTAAGCTAGGTTTGGATATTTTAAATATCTCTCACTTGAATCGCAATGCAGATGAAGTCCCCAGAGTATTTAAAAATACCATTGATAAAGGCAAATTTTATCAAATTGCGAGATATACATCTGATTCTACTAAATTCGAGATTATCTCTCAAATATTCGACGAGATATTAATACTCTTGATATTGCTCACAGGGTTTCTTCCGTGGTTAGTGGAACTAATCAAATCATGGAACATAAGTTTTATATTGGAGGGCCTGCTATTCTTTGCTGCACTTGCAGTTATATCTAACCTTTTCGATATACCTTTTTCTATTTACCATACCTTTGTAATAGAAGACAGACATGGTTTTAATACCAAGACCGTGAAGCTATGGGCACGTGACCTATTCAAAGGCATTGGGTTATCTTTTGTCCTCGGCGAACTTGTACTACTTTTTCTCCTGCTGTTATTACGATATATGCAAAATTACTGGTGGTTCTTTGCATGGATACTTTTATCAGTCTTTGAATTGATTATAATGTGGTTATACCCGGTTGTTATTGCACCTATTTTTAACAAATTTGAACCAATCACAAATGAAGAACTTAAGGGCAAAATCGTAAACCTTATGTCAAAGGCAGGCCTTGGGGTAAGTGGTGTTTTCCAGATGGATGCCGGGATTAGAAGTAAACACACAAACGCATACTTTACGGGGTTAGGTAAAACAAAAAGAATTGTGCTTTTTGACACTCTTCTAAAATCCCACCCGGATGATGAAATATTGTCAATCCTGGCCCATGAAACAGGCCATTGGGTTAAAAAGCATATTATAAAGCAATTGATCTTGATGGAGATCTTATCCTTCTTTGGACTGTTAATTGTTGCAAGGTTAATGGACTGGAACCTTATATACCAAACATTTGGCCTTGTTAAAGAGCAATCATCATACGTAGGCCTATTTTTAGTACCAACCCTTTTATCTCCCATTATTTATTTTTTAAGCCCCATTGGTTCGGCCATATCCAGAAAGTTTGAAAAAGAGGCGGATACTGTTGGTGTATCACTAACTGGCGATGTAAGCTCAATGATAAATGCATTAACAAAACTTAGCGCTGAAAACTTATCTAATCTTGTTCCTCATAGAATTTATTCCTGGTTTAATTACTCTCATCCTGCTCCAGTTGAAAGGATAGAGCGATTGGGATCAATGGAAGGCAATCTTGAATAAATAACTCATTGACACTGTCAATTATCATTATCAGTGTAATTACTAGCAAATTTTTTAAGAAAGGGCATTCTCATGCTTCTTAAAGAGAATGCCCTTCAAGAATGCTAGTTTATTCAATTCCGAGATGAAATTTAAGGGATTTGAGGGTGTTTTTCATGAGCATTGTGATGGTCATGGGCCCAACGCCTCCGGGCACAGGGGTAATATAGCCTGCGATCTCTTTTGCCTTCTCGAAATCAACATCACCCTTGAGAATAGCAATCTTCTTGCCCGTCTTTTCGCTGATCTTCTCCCCTACCCTGTTCACACCAACGTCAATAACGCATGCGCCGGGTTTGATCCATTCAGGTTTAACCAGATCGGGCACACCTGCTGCTACTATTAAAATATCAGCCCTCTTGCAGTGAAAGGCCAGGTCCTTTGTTCTTGTATGCGCTATTGTTACAGTAGAATTAGCCCCCGGACCCTTTTGAAGCATTATATTGGCTATAGGTTTTCCAACAATATTAGATCTACCTACAACTACAACCTCAGCACCTTCAGTCTCTACACCAGATCTCACAATGAGTTCTTGAATACCAGCCGGCGTGCAAGGAAGGAATTTTGCCTCATCTCCACCTATCATCAATCTACCGACATTTACAGGGTGAAAACCGTCAACATCCTTATCTGGGTCAATGGCATTAAGTATCTTCTTATCGTCAATATGCTTTGGTAATGGAAGTTGCACAAGGATTCCATGTATTGAGTCATCCTTGTTATACTTATCAACAAGGCCAAGTAAATCCTGTTCCGATATATCATCAGGTTGATTGTCCTGAACCTCTTTAAAACCTAAACTCTGTGCCGTTTTTATCTTAGAGGTTACATAAGAAATAGATGCAGGATTCTCCCCAACTAAAATAGTGACAAGCCCTGGTACAACGCCATGTTCATTTTTAATCTTATCTACCTCATCTTTTAGCTCTACCAAGATTTCATCTCTTACTTCCGTACCTTTAATTAGTTTTGCCGTCATATTAAACTCCTTCTTTTAGTTAAAATAAGTCATGTAAAATTATTTTTATATTTATTTGATTAGCCAGATAACATAAGTTACTATAAATATCAAATCTAAAATGAAAAACAACTTAAACAAACAGAAAATTCTGAACTGTAGAAGATAATTTCCTATAACTAATATCTTCATACTCTTTATGATGCCTTGAAATTTCTTATTAACCTACTTTCTATAACAAAGAAAAAATAATTTATGCAAAAACCTACCGGAATTATTACAATAACAACTGATTTTGGACAAGCTGATCCATATGTAGCCATCATGAAGGGGGTAATCCTTACGATAAATCCCCATGTAAAATTAGTAGACATAACACATGAAATTCCAGCAGGTTCAATTCAGGCTGGGGCCACAATAATAAAAGAGGCTTATAAATGGTTTCCTAAGGGAACAATTCACCTGTGCATAATTGATCCTGGTGTAGGCGGAGATAGAAGACCAATTTTAATGCTGGCAGACAATTATTTTTTTGTAGGCCCTGATAATGGTCTATTCTGGCCTATAAATGAGTTAAAACCTGATATAAAGATTATTAATCTCACTGAAAGGAAATACTGGCTAACAGATGTAAGCTCTACATTTCACGGAAGGGATATATTTGCGCCGGTGTCTGCTCATCTCTCACGTGGTGTTTGCCCATCTCTTTTCGGAGAAACAACTTCTGACCTAACAACCTTGAGCTATCCTGCGCCGTACGAGAAAAAAGGTAGGCTTATTGGTCATGTGATAAGGGTAGACAACTTTGGGAATCTTATTACCAATATAACGGAGGAAAGATTAAGGGCCTTTATTGAATCAGAGGGCTTTATGATTAAGGTTGGTAAAATTATCTTAAAACAAATAAACCGCTCCTACAATGATGTTTCAAGGGGAAATTTTTTAGCGCTTATCGGCAGCTCAAATTTCTTAGAAATAGCAATAAATATGGGAAGGGCCTCATCCTATCTCAATGAAGAAAATAGTTATGACACAAAGGTAATAGTTGAAAAATCATCTAGTAATAATAAGCAGCGACAAGATATTAAAACAGAGTCATGATCTCTGCCACAAGTACTATCCTTATTTTTTGTTATTCTATACTATCCTGCTCATTATAAATTTTTACTACCTAAAAGACCTATAACCTATTTTTTTCTTGTCCTCTCTTTAATCCTTTGTATATGGCCCCTTCCCAAGCCCTTTACCTCACAGCCAAGTTCAAAAAAAGCCTTTATTGTATCATCATCAAGAATACCGAAACAGTCTACCACTGCCATAGGACCACCTGCCATACCAATAATATCCTCTGCCTTTAGATCTAAATACTCCTTATGCCTAACAGCCAAAACTAGTGCATCTGAGCCTCTAACAGCATCCTTTATTGTTGGTGATATCCTTAAATCCTTAAGATGCTCCTGATTCCTAAAAAACCTTGATCTGCTCTCTCCCATTGCAGGGTAAGAATCTTGGCTCTCAAGCTCCCACCAGTGATCAATATATGGGTCATGAACACTGATTTCTCCCCCCATCTCTGTAATCTTTCTTACAATCAATTCTGAACCACTGTACCTTGAATCGCCAACGTCTTCCCTGTAGGATGCACCTAAAATAGCAATCTTAGAGGCAGCAACTATCTTTCCCATATTACGCAATGCATCTCTAACCAATTGCGCCACATGAAGTGCCCTTGTATCATTAATGTTTATCGCCTCAGGGGTAATCCTAAATATATCATTTTCAAAGCCAAGGAGGTGCTTATATGCCCATATCCCCAATCCCCCATCCTTTGGCAGACAATAACCACCTATACCAGGTCCGGGGAATATAATATTGTTGTGAGTTGGTCTAACCTTAATCGCATCTATGACCTTAATTAAATCTACACCATTTGTCTCAGAAAAAAGACTCCATTCATCTAAAAAAGCAAGTATAGTCGCCCTGTAGCTATTTTCAATAATCTTGCATGTCTCACTTTCAATCGGTCTGTCTAAAACCTTTAATGGATATTTATCAACCTCAATAACGTCACTTAAAAAATCTACGGTCTTTTTTTCACTCTCCTTATTTATACCGCTGCAGACCCGCCAAAAATTTTTTATGGAACGCACATAATCCCTTCCAGGCATTACCCTCTCAAAAGAATGAGCTAAAAGCGGCTCCTTCTTAATACCACGCCGCTCAAAGGCCTTTTTTATTATAGGATAAGCAATATATTCAGTCGTGCCGGGGGGGACTGTAGTTTCAATAAGAATCAAGCAATTCGGGTTGATTAATCTGCCGATAAGCTTAAAGCTTTCCTCAATTGCACCCATCTCTGCATAACCGCTATGAAGATTCCCAAGGTCATTTTTTATGAAATCACACTGAACATCAAGAACCAGGATATCTGCAAACTTCAGGGCATCGTATGTAAACGTAGCTGTAAGTGTCTTCTTTTTCAGAACACATTCATTTATAATTTGAGCAACAGCAGGGTCTTCAGCATTGACTGGAGAAATTCCCCTATTAAACAGCGGGATCTTCCAGTAACTTCTAGGACTTGGCCTTTGCATGCCTATTACAAATTTATTAGGTTTTTTTGTACCCTTATCCACGCTGTCTGCGACAACGGCGGCCATAACTGCGCCCACGAAACCAAGTCCCATCACAACTACTATTGTGTGGCCTCTATTCTTTTCTTCCTTGACAATTGCTGCGAGCCTTTCATATTCTTTTTTGTAATCATCTTCCTGTGGAAGACTAAATGCTTCGCCTCCAGGACTTATTGAATGCTCCACTATCCCTCCTTTTATTAAATTACATAAAATCTCTCTCCAATCTAATTACTTAAGCGATATTCTTTTTCATGATCATGCATCAAATTTCACATGAGAGATTGAAAACATCACGAGGCCATACACAGCAATTTCAAAAAAATACTATTGCCAACTTACCCTGTTTAACTATGACTAAGGTATTACAAATCAGCCAATTTTTTCATTAACTCATCTGTCACTTCTCCAACACCTTTTTTCCCGTCCAATTCTATGACGGAAGGACTTCCGTTATTTTCGGATAAGTCCTTAAAAAAGTTAATAGCTGCCATTGTCCCTTGTTTCGAATCAAAATAAATTTCATGTCTCTTATCAATAGCGGACTCATCCTGATCATCTTCCCGTGTTTTCAAAAGACCGCCACATATCCTACATCGGTCACCATTTGGTTTTATGGCCTCTATGTTTATATTGTTAGGATGGTTATTATCATTAACACATATCCTACGTCCCATTATCCTCTTTTTAGCTATTTCCCTATCCAGATTGATTTCAATAAGTACATCCACACTCATACCTTCATTGTCTAATGCCTTGTTCAGGCTTACGGCCTGCGCAAGATTGCGAGGAAATCCATCCAGGAGCCAACCACTGATGCAATCAGGCTTCTTCAGTCTATCAAGAACCATTGGTATAGTAATTTCATCTGGCACCAATTCCCCCTTATCAATATAAGCCCTAGCCTTTTCACCGAGCTCAGTCCCTCCAGATATATTTTCCCTAAAAATAACACCTGTCTCAATGTGAGGCACTCCCTGTTTTTCCTTTATAATTGCACCTTGAGTCCCCTTTCCACTTCCATTCGGCCCAAATAATAGTATATTCATGATCTTTCTCCTCTTAACACATTAATAAGCATGTCCGGAAAACGCACCACCCTGTTGTATCTGTCTAAACATGCGTGGATCGTATGGCCTCGAACAATTAATTCCTCCCCGTTGTAGATATCATAATCAAACCTAGTACTAGCCCTTTTTACAAAACCTATAGTTGTCTCGATCCTCAAGAGATCATCGTACTTCGCAGATTTTATGTAATTCAGCTTGGTCTCTGTTGCCGGTAAAAAAAACCCTTTTTCTTCAACCTCTTTATAATTTAAACCTGAATCCCTTAACAATTCTGTTCTTCCTATCTCAAAGAACCTTAGGTAATTCGCGTAATATACTATGGCCATGGAATCACAATCACCATAAATAACCCGATAATATGTTTCATTTTTTAGTTTTTGCATTCGAATTACCCTTGACTAGTATGCCCCTCATTTTATCTGCCTAATCTTGAATAAGGATATAATTATTGCTGAAAGACAAATGCGGATACTAATATATGGATGATGAAAAATTTCACTAATCTCAGTTTTTTAAATAACTTTTCAGTTCATCTTTAAATTCATCATACAAATGAATAGCAGGAAAATGGTTAAATTCACTCCTTATCTTAGCCGGCGGTCTAAACAGTATTCCCTTGTCTGCCTCATTTAGCATGGTAATATCATTATAGCTATCTCCTACTGCTATCACCGTATACTCCAAACTTCGCAATGCCTTTATTACATGTCTTTTACCATCCCTCTGCCTAAGTTGATAATCAACTATCATACCGCCGCTATCAATTAAAAGGGAATTACAAAATAATGTAGGTCTGTTTAATTTTTTCAGCAAAGGATCAGCAAATTCAACAAAGGTATCTGAAACAAGGATAAATTGAAATCTATCCCTGACCCATTTTAGAAACTCCTCCGCCCCATCCAATGGGTCCATTGTTTCAATCACCTCTTGAATGTCTCTAATACCAAGCCCTTTTCTTCTTAGTATTTCCAGCCTTCCCCTCATTAATTCATCGTAGTCAGAAATATCCCTTGTAGTCAACCTGAGTTCCTCTATGCCAGTCTTCTCAGCCACATTTATCCAAATTTCCGGAACGAATATCCCTTCAAGATCTGCGCAAATTATATACATACACCAACTACCTCTTTTCCACTCTGTATAGCACTGTTTTCTCAACAACCACATCTAATCTATCAATAAGTTCTAAAGATTTTTTTACATCAATTTCCCTTGCCTCGTGAGTCAACATAACAAGTGGTACGGACGAATCCGACTCTCTTTCTTTCTGGATAACAGTGGCTATGCTTATATTATTTGACCCCAGAATCCCGGATATTTTCGAAAGAACCCCTGGTTTATCTACGGCAGAAAATCTAAAATAATACTCGCTGATTATCTGATCCATTGGTTTGATAGGCAATTCCTTCTCAGGAGGAGATGCAAAAGATAACGGTAAAACCCTCCTTGCAGCACCACTAATCTTATTTCTGCCCAAATCTATTAAGTCAGCCACAACTGCACTGGCTGTAGGCCTTCTACCTGCTCCAAGTCCATAAAATAATGTGGAACCCACAAAATCTCCTTGTATATAGAGCGCATTAAATGCATTTATAACATTTGCCAGAATATGATCAGACGGTACAAACGTGGGGTGCAGCCTCGCCTCAATATTTCCATCAATAAGCCTTGCTATGGCTAGCAGCTTGATACAATAACCAAGCTCACTGGCAAACCTAATATCTAACGGTAAAACTTTATCAATACCCTCCCTGTAAACATCATCAAAATGATAGGGCGTTCCAAAGATCAGAGAAATCAATATAGTCAATTTATGAGCTGCATCACTCCCATCAATATCAAGGGTAGGATCTGCCTCTGCGTAGCCCAGTTTTCTTGCCTTTGAAAGGGCCTCGCTAAAAGAGATCCCCTCTTTTGTCATCCTGGTTAATATATAATTAGATGTCCCATTTAGGATAGACAGAACCTCTTTGATATTATTTGCTGCCAACCCTTCTCTCAAGACCTTTATAATGGGAATACCCCCTGCTACACTAGCCTCAAAAGCAATGTCCACGCCATACTTTTCTGATGAGTCAAATAAAAGTCTGCCATGCTGTGCTAATAAGGCCTTATTTGCCGTGACTACATGCTTTCCATTTTCCATGGCCTTCAGTATATACTCCTTGGCATAGTCACAGCCCCCAATAAGCTCTATTATAATATCTATATCCGGATCATTTATCACCTCCATCGCATCAGTGGTGAAAAGCCTATTATCAACCTTAACGCCCCTGTCTGAATTAATATCCAGGTCCGCAATTTTTTTTAACACAACCTCCGATCCAAGCCTGTTTTTTATAATTTCACTATTATTTATTAGTATCTCTGCAACACCAGCCCCTACTATACCAAAGCCAACAAGACCAACTTTTACCTGAGGCATAATTTTACCCCCGCTTATATTTTAACCTTTTTAATCTACTATAATCTCACATAACCAGGTCTTTATTTACTCAACATATTTTTAGCCTGAAGATCAATCAAGGAAGCTTGAAATAGATTCTCTCTAATCTAACATTCGCAACTCGAGCACTTACAAAATAGCCTTGATTCCTCTAACAGCCTGATTAATTCTATGCTTATTCTCAACAAGTGCAAACCTAACATATCCCTCTCCATACTGACCAAAACCTATGCCCGGAGATACAGCTACCCTTGCCTCTTTTATCAAAAGTTTAGAGAATTCCAGTGAACCTATTTTTGAATATTTCTCTGGTATCTTTGCCCACACAAACATGGTTCCTTTAGGTTTATCGATTTCCCAGCCAACACGCCCTAAACCATTAATCAAGGCATCACGCCTTTCCTCGTAAATTTTAACTGTTTCATCTACGCAATCATACGGGCCCTTAAGGGCTATAATAGATGCAATCTGTATTGGCTGAAAAATACCATAGTCTAAATAGCTCTTTATCCTTCTTAAGGCAGCAATTATTTCCCGGTTTCCTGCACAAAAACCTACCCTCCAGCCTGGCATGGAATAACTCTTTGAAAGGCTAAAAAACTCTACACCAATTCGTTTGGCGCCATCAGTCTGAAGAAAACTCGGGGCCTTATAACCATCAAAAACCAGATCTGCGTATGCAAAATCATGGATAACCATTATTTCGTTGTCTGTACAAAATTCTACTATCTTCTTAAAAAACTCTCCATCAGCCACATTTGTAGTAGGATTATGAGGATAAGAAATTATGAGCATTTTTGGTTTAGGCCATGTTTGTTTTGTAGCTGAAAGGAGGTCCTCAAAAAAATCTCTATCCTTTCCTATTGGTATACCCCTGAGATCACCACCGGCAATAATAGCAGAATAAGGGTGAATGGGATATGTAGGGTTAGGGGCAAATACAACATCCCCAGGACTTATGGTTGCCAAAACTAAATGAGACATTCCCTCCTTCACTCCTATAGTCACGATAGCTTCTTCCTCAGGGTCTATTTCAACACCAAAACGGTTTTTGTACCACTCAGATATTGCTTGGCGCAACATATTAATACCCCGGGAGGCTGAATAACGGTGATTTTTTCCCTTCTGAACAGATTCTACCATCTTATCTACAATGTGCTTCGGCGTTGAGATATCAGGATTACCCATACCCAGGTCAATGACATCCGCGCCGTCTCTCCTTTGATCCATTTTCCATTTATCAACAGTGGCAAATACGTAAGGAGGCAATCGGTCTATTCTTGGAAATTTAAACATATTCAAACCCTTCTCAAAAATTTTGTTATTAATACTACATAAAAGGGAAAATAGTCAAAAGTTTCTTTGCTATTTTCTCTAATTAAGACAGGTGGTTTTATTATATAAGCTAACAGCCCTGCTATTAAACTCCCAAAAGCTCAATAAAGAGCTTTGTTTTATCGTGGTGATCCCGCATCTTCTCACGATAAGGTTTTGTTAAGCTAAGAGGACTAAGTGGATTTTAGCTAACTGAAGGCAACCGGACTATAAAGTTACCTATATATAGTCTTTGCCAAAAACTCCCGAATCAAAGGACCTAATTTCCGATAGATTGCCCTGGAATAATAGAAAGGCTTCATTAAATAGTAACCTCAACACTAAGATCTTGTAATGTTTTGAAACATTCTTTATAATCCATTCACAATCGAACTTAACATTTTATAAATAACAGGTAAAATCTATGGAAAATTCAAAAATAAAAGATAGATATGCACAGGCTGGTGTCAACATAGATGCGGGAAACAAATTTGTACAATCTATAAAACCTATTGTATCAAAAACATTCAATTCAAATGTACTTGGAAATATAGGGGGATTTGCAGGCCTTTATGCTGTTAATTTAGAAAGCATTAATAAGCCTATCCTTGTATCCTCTACCGACGGTGTAGGAACAAAGCTTAAAATAGCATTCATGCTGGACAAACACGATACCGTAGGCATAGACCTTGTGGCCATGTGCGTTAATGATATTATTGTTCAAGGAGCAAAGCCTCTTTTCTTCCTGGATTATCTCTCCATGGGCACGTTAAACCAAAAAACAGCCGTAGACATAGTAAAGGGGATCAGCATGGGCTGCAGTGAGGCAAATTGTGCGCTGATAGGCGGTGAGACTGCAGAAATGCCGGGGTTCTACGGCGATCAAGAATACGATCTTGCAGGGTTTGTTACCGGTATAGTTGACGCGGATAGAATAATTGACGGGACCAAAATATTACCAGGCCATCATATAATTGGAATAGCCTCAAGCGGCCTTCACAGCAATGGATATAGCCTTGTAAGGCGGATCTTCTTTGATGAGCTCAAAATGTCATTGAATAACTACGTTGAGGAATTTGGCCGAACACTTGGCGAAGAATTGTTGGAACCAACCAAAATATATGTAAAGGTAATAACCAGCTTGATAAAAAACTTTTCTCTTTACGGATTGGCACATATAACGGGCGGAGGCATAACGGAAAACCTGCCAAGGATACTCCCTGATAACTGCCAGGCAATAATTGAAAAGTCATCCTGGACACCTCACCCAATATTTGGTTTTATAAAAAAGGCTGGAAACCTCAATGAAAAAGAAATGGAAAAAACCTTTAACAATGGTATTGGCATGATACTAATTGCATCAGAAAAAGATACCCCGGATATATTACATGAGATTATTAAAATGGGTGAAAGTGCGTACCGAATAGGAAGAATAGAGAAAAAAATTGATGGGCCGGCTATAAGATTAAAAAGTTGAATTCAGGAAAAATTATGCCTGTTTTAGTAAGTGCATGTCTGCTTGGGGTTAGGTGTAGATATGATGGATCCCATAATATAGATCAAAACACTATCCAAATAATAAATAAAACGCCCTTTATACCGATATGCCCGGAACAATTGGGCGGCCTTTCAACGCCCCGTTATCCATCCAATATAATTAGTGGCGATGGAAAAGACGTCCTTAATGGAAATGCCAAAGTAATGAGTATTTCTGGCGAAGATGTGACAGAGTTCTTTATTAAAGGTGCTGAGGAATCATACAGGCTTGCCGTATTGTCAGGTGCAAAAAAGGCAATCCTGAAAAAAAGAAGCCCATCCTGCGGTTTAGCAACCCCTTATTGCCAAACATATTCAGGATACGGCCTCGGTGTAACAGCAGCCTTCTTCATCAATCATGGTATCGAGATAATTGAGGCAGGTTAAATCCTATTTCACACTGAACCAAAGGCATAAAATAGATAGAAGGTAAAAAGAAAATGAACCCGGTTGTAGGAATACCATGTTATTCTCAGGCAAGACAAAATGAGATATTCAGAGAGGCATCTGCTACTCAACAAAGCTATATAAAGGCATTAGAGGAAACCGACATAGCTCCCCTGCTTATCCCTATAACATCTAAACCGGAAACAGTTAAAGATATTCTAGGTCGTATAGACGGCCTGCTTCTGGTTGGAGGCAGGGATATCGATCCAAGACTTTATGGACAAGACCCTATTTCAAATATAACCGCCATTGATACAAGTCGTGATAATATGGAATTTACTATAACACCTCTATGCCTTAGCGAGCATATCCCTATTCTCGGCATATGCCGCGGCATTCAAACACTAAATGTCTCCACAGGTGGAACTCTATGGCAGGATATTGCTACCCAGGTCCCCAATGCCATAAAGCATAACTACTATCCAAGATATAAAAGGAATAGACTTTCGCATTACGTACAAATCGAGGGCAACAGTCGTTTGTCAGACATATTCCCTAATAGAACAATAAAGGTTAATAGCCTCCACCACCAAGCGATTAAAACAGTTGGCAAGGGATTCAAGGTAACAGCTACCTCTCAGGATGGAATAATTGAAGGGATAGAATCGATTGGGAAAGGCTGGACAGTAGGAGTTCAATGGCATCCTGAGGAATTAATTAATGACGACCCCTACATTAAAGAGCTTTTCTATTCATTTGCCTCTGCATGTTCTGATTATCTCAAAGGTAAAGGCATGTAGCATCTCCAAATATTGATCAAAAACAGGCTAAAAAAAGCAACGGCTTCTTGCCTTTGTTTAATCCAGGAATAGTCTCCGTTTAATCCTGTTAAAAAAGCTTCATGAAAACTCCTTCCTCAAAACTTACCTTCGATAGTACCAAAATCATTTTCAATAGTATTTGGATAAATCAAAGACACTATAGTAACCATATCAGGATTGCTTGAATAAAAAGCTATTCTTGACTTTGTGTTTATATTCATATAAAATTTATTAATAAAATTATAAAAAAATGTACTAGCTACTAATGGTATTCTAACTTTAGAAATAAAAGACTGGCTAAATGAAATCTCTCTTTTTATGTAAAAGAGGGATTATGTTATTTATTAATGTTTAAATCCAGCTACTTAATACCTTAGCCCTCTGGCAAACGGCCTTTCTATTAAGTAAGTTCTTAAAGGTCCAGATATTTAACATGGCAGTAGAAAAAATAAAGGATGATTATAATTATATAAATGTAGGCGAGCTAAAGCTTGGAGGAAAAGGACCTCTATTCATAATAGCCGGCCCCTGTGTAATAGAGGATAAAGACATCACCTTTAAGGTAGCTGAATTTTTACAGGGGCTGTCCGCGAAGATAAAAATTCCCATTATTTTCAAGAGCAGCTTTGACAAAGCGAACAGGACATCCCTAAATTCCTTTCGAGGACCTGGCCTGGACAAGGGCCTGGAAATGCTGAAAGAAATAAAGTATTCAATGGGACTGCCTGTAATATCAGATGTACATCAAGTAAATCAAGTAAAAAAGGCAGCTGAGGTTTTGGACGTTATTCAAATACCCGCATTTTTATCCCGCCAGACGGATCTGATCCTGGAGGCAGCAAGAACAAATTTGCCAGTAAACATCAAAAAAGGGCAATTCCTTTCGCCATGGGATATGAAACATGTCATTTTTAAGGCTACATCAGAAGGAAATAACAATATAATACTGACGGAAAGGGGTACGTCTTTTGGCTATAATAACCTTGTCGTAGACATGAGATCCATATCTATAATGAAAAGCTTTGGCTACCCCATTGTATTTGATGCTACTCATAGTGTACAATTACCAGGCGGTAATGGACAATCTTCTGGTGGGCAGAGGGAATTTGTTGAGCCGCTTGCAAGGGCTGCCATTGCAGCAGGCGCTGATGGAATTTTTCTGGAAATTCACCCTGAACCTGATTCAGCCCTTTCCGATGGCCCCAATTCTCTTCCGCTTGAGCAGGTTGAATCTCTAATTACAGCCCTTATAGAAATACACAAAACAGTATCAAAGGATTAAATAAGATGTTGCTTCCATGTGGTTTTACCACTATTGCATAAAACTAACTATCGGTTAACCTATGAAAAGAATTCCTGTTGTATTATGGCCCATAGGCGGAATCTGTTTTCTTTTGGCCTTGTTTGCCTTTTTTTTTGTTAGCAGGGTCAACGTAACCACATTACCGTCAAAAATACAAAAAGTTATGCCTGAAGAATCTTTAAAGATATCTGATATAGATTTCAGGCAGGATTACAATGATGGCCAGGAAAAATGGAACTTAAAGGCAAAAGAGGCTAGTTTCTCAAAAAAAACCAATGCCTTTTCATTAAGCCATGTTTTGCTTACTCTACGCAATTCTGATAAAAATTTGTTTACAGTTGAGGGAAGAGAGGGAACTTACTTTAAGGGTAGGGGTGAAATACAATTAAAAGGGGATGTGATCGGAAAATCTCTCAGTGGCTACCAAATAAATACTGAACAGTTACATTATAATCAAAAAAACGAGTCTGTGGAAACCAAGAACCACGTAAAAATAATAGGCCCATTCTTTAAAATATTAGGAGACGGTCTTTTTGCGGATATTAAGGGAGAAAAAATCACTATAATAGGCAACATTCATGCAACATTTTTGACAGGGGTATTCAATAAATGAAACTATTGATTTTAATCTTTTATATCCTTGCCACAATAGACTTAATGCTGGTATCTCCCCCTATGGTTAGCTCTTCCTCACAGGAAGAATTAAAACTAAAAAGTATTTCTGACAAAACTCCAATCATTATAAATTCAAACACGCTCGAGATTGATCAAAAAAAAAGGACTATTACTTTTGCAGGATGTGTAAATGCAGTTCAAGATGATATGGCAATAAATTGTGACAAGATGATAGTATACTACTACAGTGATAAGGCAAAAAATGAGTCCTCCATAGGCTCTAACCGAATTGAGAAGATTGAAGCATCTGGCAATGTCATCATCAATATACCTGATGGCAATAAGGCAACTGCCGGTAAGGTAGTATTTTATGAAAATGAAGGTAAGGCAATTCTCACTGAAAACCCACGGATTCAGCAGGGACTGGATTTTGTAGAAGGGCAACGTATAACTATATTTTTAAATGAGGAGCGAAGTATAATAGAAGGCAATGATTCAAAAAGGGTTCGTGCCACTATATTTCCTAAAAAAATGGGGGAAAATAGTGACAAGGAGTAACAACAAAGGGTGTTTAGAGATAAAAGACCTGGTTAAATTTTACGGGAAAAAGGAGGTTGTCAGGGGGGTTGATTTAATAATTCATAGTGGTGAAATTATAGGCCTCCTTGGGCCTAACGGGGCCGGTAAAACAACCACATTTTTCATGATAGTTGGCCTGATTAAGGCCAGGAACGGAAGCATATTTTTAGACGGAAAAAATATTACCAACGAGCCAATGTATATAAGGGCCCGTGAGGGCATAAGTTACCTGTCGCAGGAACCGTCTGTATTCAGAAAATTGACGGTTGAACAAAACCTTTTAGCAATTATGGAGATCGTAAATACACCATTGCGGGAGAGAAAGGCATTTCTTCAATCACTCCTAAATGAATTAAACATAGGCCATTTAGCAAAGCAAAAGGCCTGTTTTCTATCTGGAGGTGAGAGAAGAAGGCTTGAAATTACAAGGGCACTAATAACTAGCCCGAAATTTATCTTACTTGATGAGCCTTTCGCAGGAATTGATCCAATGGCTATAACCGATATTAAGGAAATTGTTGATAGACTTAAAGAAAAGAATTTAGGTATATTAATATCAGACCACAATGTTCGGGAGACATTGGATGTATGTGATCTTGCGTACATTATAAATGAAGGCGCAATTATAGAATCCGGGGAACCCGAAAAGATTACAGCAAGTGAGGTTGTAAAATCCGTTTATTTAGGGGATAATTTTAATCTGTAGCGTATATCATGGCTTTAGAACTCAGACAATCATTAAAACTAAATCAAAAATTAATAATGACCCCTCAGCTACAGCAGGCCATTAAGTTCTTGCAGCTCACTAGATTAGAGCTTTGTCAAACAGTAAACCAGGAACTTGAGCTGAACCCCTTGCTGGAAGAAATCCCAGTAGATGAAATAACAGAAAAACCATTAGAGGAGGAAGGAAACGAGAAGTCCTCCGATGAAAAGCCCCTCCCGGAGGTGACCGTAAAAGAGACCATTAGCGATGATTTCGATTGGGAATCATATATATCAGAATATAACACCGCCTGGATAAGCACTCCCCGCGACAATTCAGATGACAGGAATACCTACGAGAATTTAGCCACACCAAAAACAAGCCTTTATTCACATCTTGTCTGGCAATTACAGCTAAGCAATCTTAATGAAGACCAAAAAGAGACAGGAAGATATATAATCGGTAACATAGACGCTGATGGCTATCTAACTGAAACTATCGAGAATGTAGCCAACTATACTCATAAAACAAGGGACTATGTTTTGACTGTTCTTGAAAAAATCCATGAGTTTGACCCTGTAGGTGTCGGTGCATTGGACGCACAAGAGTGCCTTTTGATACAGGCCCGTTTTCAAGGGTTAGATGGAAGTACTGTAGAAAGAATCTTAACCGAATACATGAAGGAGCTTGAAAAAAGGAAGTACCGCGAGATCGCGAGAAAGCTTAATGTTTCATTAGAAGAGGTCTTAAGTTCAGTCTCCGTTATATCTTCTTTAGAACCCAAGCCAGGACGCTTTTATAACGACGACGAGACTATATATATAATACCTGATGTATACGTCTACAAAGTAGGAGAAGAATTCGTTATTGTTTTAAATGAAGATGGCCTGCCAAAGCTCAGAATTAGTAATTTTTATAAAGATACCCTGTCTAAAAAGGATGATTTAAATAAAGACACAAGGGAGTATATTCGTGATAAATTAAAATCTGCATCCTGGTTAATAAAAAGTATCCATCAGAGACAAAAGACAATATATAAGGTTTCGGAAAGCATTGTTAAATTTCAAGGTGATTTTTTTAGATTTGGCCCAAGACAGCTAAAACCGATGGTCTTAAGAGACATAGCCGAGGATATAAATATGCACGAATCCACTGTGAGCAGGGTTATGAATAACAAGTATATGTATACTCCTTTTGGCGTTTTTGTACTAAAATACTTTTTAAATAGTACCGTTCAATCTATTGATGGGATGGATGAAATTGGCTCTTTGAGCGTTAAGGAAAAAATTAAGGATATAGTAAAAAGTGAAAATAAGCACAAGCCTTTTAGTGATAATGACATAGTAAATATTCTAAAGAAGGCAAATATAAATCTAGCAAGAAGAACAGTTGCCAAATACAGGGAAGCCCTAAAAATTCTTCCATCAAATCGTCGAAAAGATACTTACAGCTAAAACATACTTGCACAGATAAGACCAAAAAAATCCCTAAGGCTTATATAGTTTAAAGCCTTTTGTATTTACAACTTCGTAAGGCATAATAAATTTAAATGACCATTACATTTTTTATGACAAAATGTTATTGAATTAAAATAAAATAAGCTTATAGTATCTTTTAAGGGATAAATTTATTGAAATAGGATGAAGCCTTCAAATAAGGTTTTGAAAAACCGTGCCGATATTTTCTATTTTCATAAGGCTTATTGTAGGAGACAAGAGGCTTTACCCTAGAACCTTTAGTGTTAAATTGATAAACTCAAGGAGAATTTAGAACAGCTCAAAAAAATCTCACATGTTCCATTAGAAGAAAGGTAAACATTGGTTACATAGTATTTTCCAATAAAAAAAATTTGTGCCCTAAGCCTGTCATGGAATTGTGACATATCTAAAAGGCCATTTAATTGATTCTCAAAAATATGAAAAATTTCATACCTACAATTATTTACCTGATTTTTGCACATAGTATTTTGGGACTAAATTTAAAACATATAGAATCAAGACAAAAGCACGGATTTAATCACTTTTTGTATATGTTTGACTTTAACATATTTTTCTGTTAATTATCCAAACTCTTTGGAGGTGATATAATGGATATAAATGTTACTTTTAGACATATGGAGCCAACGGAAGAACTTAAAACATATGTAGATGAGAAGGTTTACAAGGTAAAAAAATATTTCGATTCTCCCGTTGATGCAAACATTGTTCTTAAGGTAGAAAAATTCAGGCACATTGCCGACATGACATTATCTATAAATGGAAACAAGGTTAAGGCAACAAATGAAAGTGAAGATATGTATTCCTCAATCGATCTCGCAATGGACAAGATAGAGGAGCAATTAAGGAGACTTATATCGCGAAAGCGACAATACAGGCCGGATAATATTAAGGGAGAGAATAACTTAGATGTTGATATAGAGGTTCAAGAAAAGCTTACTGAATCAGAAACAGCCACAATTCACATAGAAAAAGCGGACACAAAACCTATGGATATAAATGAGGCAGTAATGCAATTAGAGCTAAGCAAGAGGAATTTTCTCGTTTTCACGAATTTTAAATCAAAAAAAATAAATGTTATTTATAAACGAAAAGACGGTAATTTAGGGCTTATAGAGACGTAAGAAACAAAACAGATCAATTGCGGAAATTTATATTAACTATATATTAAGGTTATTAAACATTACCTCACATAATAACCTGATAGAGGCTTCATTTTATATCCTTGCTCTTGTAAGGTTACGCAAAGATAATTGCTTAGCCTTATAATACAAACCCGTAAAACAGATTTTATAATAAACACCAAGCTCAGTTTAGGTATATTATATAATAACTCGAAGAGCGAAAGAATGAGACTTTCAGAAATATTCAGCCCCGACTTTATCATTGATGACCTTAAAGCCACTGATAAAAAGGCGGCGCTAGAAGAACTTACGCAGATTATTACTGAGCGAGAAACTCACCTGGATAAGCCAAAATTACTTCATGTATTATCCGAACGCGAAAAACTAGGGAGTACAGGCATAGGCGATGGAGTAGCATTACCTCACGGGAAACTGAAGGGGTTGGATAAGATGTTAATCTCTTTTGGGAGGAGCAGCAATGGCTTGGATTTTGATTCAATTGACAACAAACCAGCATACCTCTTTTTTCTCTTGCTTGCCCCTGAGGATGCGGCAGGTATTCATTTAAAATCCCTGGCAAAAATTTCCAAAATGTTAAAAAACGGAAATTTCAGGCGACGTTTAATAGAGGCAAAATCAAAGGAAGAAATTTATACTATTATTATTGACAATGATGAGGAATTTTAAGGTATGCCATGATTGGTCTTTTATTAATTACACACGGCAAGCTTGCAAGGGACTTTATAGAAGCGGCTGAAGCAATTGCAGGAGTTGTTGAGGCAGTAGAATACATATCTATCGACGATGTAAAAGATTCAGAAAAACTACGAAAGGTGATTGAAAAAAAAATTTCATCTCTGGATCAAGGCGAAGGTGTCCTAGTCCTGACAGATATGTTTGGGGGAACGCCATCAAATGTAGCACTTTCCTTTCTCGATAAAAATACCATAGAAATTGTTACTGGCATAAACCTACCCATGGTAATAGCAATTTCTCATAATCGTAACAAACAAGATTTGCACAAAGTAGCTGATATAGCTAAGAATGCTGGGCTTCGAAGTATATCTTTAGCCAGCGAACTGCTTACACCTAGCGGAAATTAATATCTGATGAGGCCTATAAATGTCAGGTATGTGATAAAACAACCACATGCCAGTTTGTTATAAAAAGGAAAAAGGAGGCTAAAATGACAGTCAAAGTAGCGGTAAATGGTTTTGGACGTATAGGCAGGATGGCCTTTCGTGCAGCCTATGATAGGGACGATATCGAAATCGTTGCATTAAATGATCTTACAGATCCTCATACGCTTGCACATTTACTTAAATATGATTCAGTCCACGGTACACTCAAGCAAGAAATAGGCTCAGATAAAGATAATATTATAGTTGACGGAAAAATAATCAGGGTCATATCCGAAAAAGACCCTAATAAATTACCCTGGAAAGATTTGGGGATAGATCTAGTTCTTGAGTGCACCGGTTTATTTACGGACAAAACACAGGCAAGCAAACACATAAATGCCGGCGCAAAAAAGGTAATTATTTCAGCCCCTGCAACCAACCCTGATATAACGGTAGTATTGGGTGTAAACCATAATAAATATGAAGCAGCCAAGCATAATATTGTTTCTAATGCATCATGCACAACAAATAGTCTTGCCCCTGTCTGTAAAGTTCTATTGGAGAATTTTGGAATTGAAAAGGGTTTTATGACAACAGTCCATTCCTATACATCAGATCAAAGAATTTTAGACTTCCCGCATAAAGATCTCAGGAGAGCAAGGGCAGCGGCACTTTCTATGATACCTACCACTACAGGAGCTGCAAAGGCAATTTCTCTTGTTATTCCTGAACTAGAGGGCAAAATGCATGGAATGGCCTTACGGGTTCCTACACCTAATGTTTCCGCAACTGACCTTGTAGTTCAGGTCAGCAAGCAAACATCCGCAGAGGATGTTAATAAGGTATTCAAGGAGGCATCTGAGGGAAGCTTAAAGGGAATACTCGGATATACTGATAAACCTCTTGTCTCCTGCGATTTTAATGGCATTACCGAATCAACTGTGGTGGACTCACTATCAACGATGTCTATTGGCGGTGATTTGGTCAAGGTTTTAGCATGGTATGACAATGAATTTGGATATGCCAACAGACTTGTAGACCTTGCCATATACATAGGAAAAACTTTGGGGTAACAGCATGATGAAAAATCGAAAACCTCTGATGGCGGCCAACTGGAAGATGAACCTATCCCTCGATGATGCTAGAGCGCTTATTATAGCTATAAAGAGGGCTGAAACAGATTTTAATACGGTTGATGTTCTTATCGCACCACCTTTTACAGCGCTGGCTCTTGCTTACGAATTATTGGCGGAAACAGATATTTTTATTGCAGGCCAAAATATGCATTGGGAAACAGGTGGGGCTTTTACTGGAGAAATTTCACCATTAATGCTGAAGGAGGCGGGCTGCACGCATGTAATCCTGGGCCATTCAGAGAGGCGATCCCTCTTTTATGAATCCAGTGCGATTGTAAACAAAAAGACTATTGCGGCAATCAATGCCAAACTTACACCTACAGTATGCATTGGCGAAAGTTTAAGCGAGAGAGAGGATGGGAAAACATTCGATATTATCAAATCCCAGTTAAATGAATCCCTGAAAGACTTTCGTGCTCACGAAAGAACATATGAGGAATTAATCCTGGCCTATGAGCCAGTATGGGCCATAGGCACAGGAAGAACAGCAACCCCTGCGCAGGCACAGGAGGTACATAGTTTCATACGAAACTGGATAACCGAAAATATCGGCAGTGATATAGCTCAGGATATTCGAATACTTTACGGTGGAAGCGTTAAGCCGGATAATATAAAAGAGCTTATGGAACAGCCTGATATAGATGGCGCATTAATAGGAGGCGCAAGCCTGAAAACAGATTCGTTCATCCCTATTATCCATTTTTATGAAAATTGACAGACGTGTCTATTCTTTGCAGGCCTTTATTACTTAATCCTCCTGAATCCAGCTCAGGGCTTATCCAAAAAAACATACAATAATCATTGTAGCGTTAGAATAATACCTATCGCCTGTGGAGCCCCACGGGCAAGCCCATGGCACCACTTGGTTTCGCCGATTCGC
>JAGYMO010000361.1 GCA_018400255.1 Deltaproteobacteria bacterium | reverse complement strand
CATTCATCCACGGCTAAAGCCGTGGCTTTCTGCGGTCGGGGTAAAAATTTGCGCTAAGCACCTCAACTGAAAGACAGGCCAAGCTCTAAAATAAAAATTACTATTATTTACGAAAACCTACATCTTGCTTAAAAAATAACGGAGAAATACATAGTACAGAGTTTATGCCTTCCATAGGCCATGAACATTACAGTATTCCCTTACTGAAAGATTCTGTGCATCAACGGTAAATACAGCCTCTGGGGTATCTCCGGGTTTCAAAAACTGTCTGTATGCACTGCCATCTGCAATAACCTCGATCCATTCAATATAGTGTTTCTCCTCCATGGGATGAAGAACGCTGCCGACAGTCACCTTTACGCCCCCCGAAATTCTCTCTACAACAGGCACATGTTTTTCCTTTGCAGCATCCTCTGTATTCTCAGTAAATAACTTCATAGGTTTTCCGCAGCACACCAACTCACCCTTTCCCTCGTGAAGGACCTCTACGATGTTGCCGCAAATTTCACATTTATAGATCTGAAGCTTTTCCGTCATTTTTTCCTCCCCCTTATCTCTTCTATTTATTAAAGGATTCCCAGGATACTAGTTTAACCTGGAAACCTGACAATGTATACTAAAGTTCTATGGCTTCCAAACAGTCCATACCTTTCCAACTAAGTCCGGGCCTGGCTTTAAAACAGTCTTCCCGGGCGTCCAGCCTGAAGGACATACCTCTTTTCCACCTGTTTTTCTGACATGCTGAAACGCCTGCACCTGCCTGACTAACTCATCCACATTTCTTCCAACAGGAGGTGCCAAGACCTCCATAGCCTGGACAACACCATCCGGATCTATAAGAAAACGCCCCCTAATATCAACACCTGCGCCTTCATCATAAACTCCGTAAACCTCACCTACCTTCCCTCCGGCATCAGATAACATAGGATAGGGAACCCCCCCATCAACCATCTTTGATAATTCTTCTTCCTGCCAAATCTTGTGTGTAAATGTACTATCCACACTCATAGACATAACCTCAACGTCAAGTTTTTTAATCTCATCATATCGGGCGGCAACTGCCGTCAATTCTGTAGGTCAAACAAATGTGAAATCACCTGGATAAAAACAAAGCACTACCCATTTGCCAAGATAATCAGAAAGTTTAATGTCCTTAAAATTCCCTTGATGAAAAGCCGGTGCCTGAAAGTCCGGCGCCTTTTGGCCTATTTTTACAGTCATCTTCTTTACCTCCTTTTCTTTTAAAGGTTCCTCTTCAACACCCTCAAACGATGGGGGAGAACCTACAGGTCCTCCGGTAGGTCTTGCACAACCTACACTTTTCTCCTCAGACATACACTTCACCTCCTTTTTGCTAATTTTAGTTATTAAGCGACGCTTCATGACTACTAAAACGCCTAAGGGTAAATTTTGATAAAGAAAATATAAAACCAAGCAAAACAAATATATCGCTTGGGCTTAAAGCCTTTTTAAGCATTTGTTACGTTAGGGCATGCTGTTCTTAATAGGATTAGTTATTATTATCAATAATAGGTCAAGCCTTTTTTCTTGTCAAGTAGCTTACATCATTTTTCCCTTTTACATAAAAAAGGATTTATTAGGATTAATAAAAATAAAAAAGATAAAATAACCTAAAACGATTACTTCAAACGATAGGATTCACTAATATTACATCCAAGAGCAATATTAATTCAGATGGAAAAGTCACGGTATCGTGATTAATGAGATAAAACCTTTTTTCAATTAAGCTTATTATTGATTGTTTTGTTTGTTTGGCTTATTTGTATTAATGCCTAAAGGTTTATATAATCCACAGTTGCCTGTGGAGCCCCACGGGCAAGCCCGTGGCACCACCTGGTTTCGCCGATTCGC
>JAGYMO010000360.1 GCA_018400255.1 Deltaproteobacteria bacterium | reverse complement strand
CGCGAAGCGAATCGGCGAAACCAAGTGGTGCCGCGGGCTTGCCCGTGGGGCTCCACTAAAGCTAATTAAACTGAGTTATAAGAGGCTTACTATATATTGTTGTATGCGTACAAATAAACTTGACTTAAAAAATTTTTCTCTGTTAAAACCTACAAATGAACATGCTTGATTTCATCATCCTTGGATTAGCAGCCTTTTTTGTTGTGAAAGGCTTTTTTAGGGGTTTTTTCAGGGAAATCTCCTCCCTTCTCGGGATAGTTTTTGGATTATTGATAGCTAATCAATATTATCCCAATATGAACACCTTTCTAAAAGATTATATCCAGTTAGAAAAATACATGTCCCCTATAAGTTTTGCCCTCATCTTTGTTTCTGTTCTTGTATTCTTTACCATGCTTGGTATTCTTTTAAAATTTATTTTTAAAAAACTCTTGATTGGATGGTTAGACAAGAGTCTGGGCGTAGGCTTAGCCATAGTTAAGGCAGTTATTGTATCATATATACTGATCGTGGTTCTCACCTTTTTTATGCCTTCTAAAAGCCCGTTGATAACTAAGTCTAAGGCAGCGCACATGGTTACTGTTACCTATCAGTCAATGATAAGGCTGATATCACCAGGCCTATACAAGGAATGGAGAAAAAAAATTTCAAGTGAGTCAAAAAAGATCGGAGAAATTATCTCTGAGGGAACAGAAGCAGTTAAAAACATACCCAAGATTCTTCCCGATAAAAAGAAATAGTGGTTTTATCTTACCAGTAATTTGTATCCGCTCAAAATTCTATCAAATTTTGAGCGGACCTAACAAATACGTTAGCCGACGATAGAGCGTGGCAGCAGCATTTGATGATGAGGACAAAGGCTGTTAGGATTTTGATAAGAGCTTCTTGTGAAGGCGATAAAATAATCTCTTAATTGCCTTATAGGCGTAATTTCATCCACAAAGCCTGCCTTTGCGCAAAATATCGGTCTTGACTGGTCATAGTATTGCTGTGCAAGGGCATTCATCTTATCAATAACTGGATCCAGTGGTTTTTCTTTGTCCTTTTCCTTAACTAATCTTCTTGCAAAGGCTGCAACAGCAGCTGTTTCACCGTGCATAACATAAATTTCAGTTGTTGGGACACCCAGGGTAAAGGCATTGTTTCTGGTTGCTTGAGGTCCACCCATGATGTAATGTGCAGCAGCCGAGCCCTTTCTTAAAACAACGGTCATCATTGGAAGGCCGGAGCTTTCAATGGAATAGATTAGTGATTGACCCAACCCTAAAAGTTCAGCCTTTTCCGCAGTATCCCCAACATCTATGCCGGACGTATCTTGAAACCATATCATCGGGAGCCTATCTCTGCCACAGAACATGACCATTTCGTTCATTTTTATCAGGCCTTCTCTGTAAAGCTTGCCGCCAATACCCAGGTACTCCCCCTTTGCATAGCCGGGGTAGTCTTTTCCTAAAAAGCCCTGGCGGTTGGCAATAACACCAACGGCAAAGCCGTCTATCTTTGCGATTCCACAATAAACCTCGGGCCCATAATCAGGTCTGTATTCCATATGTTCGCTTCCATCAAAAAGCCTTGCCATAACCTGCTCAATACTGTACGTCCTTTTTTGATTCATTGGGACGATCATATTAAGTTCGTCCGGGGAGTAAATAGGCTCGGAAGGCTCTGCAACCCTAAATGTTGATGGGTCATATAGAGGCATGCCCGCCATACACTTTTTTATTGCCTCGAGAACCCCTTCCTCTGTGTCAAAAACCTCTCTCATAAACCCTGTTACATCATGATGCACCTTGGCTCCCCCGGGAGGTTCCTGCTTAAACTTTCTTGTTGCCTCTATAAGGGTTTCAGCGCCTTCAAGATCAAAACCGCCTTTAGGTGCCATTCCGCTGACTATACCTCCACCGCCAACGGCCATGTTTGATTTTTCATGGGCAAAAATAATCGCCGGGCTTATGGCATGGTATCCGCCACCAGCTGGATTTGTGCCATACATGCCAACAATTACAGGTATACCCTTTTGGATCAGCTCAGCATGCCTGAAAAAGGTTCTGCCCCCGGATCTCCTGCCCGCATATACCTTTTCCTGCTCCGTTAATTTTACACCGCTACAGTTAAGGACCCAAACAAGCGGGATATGCAGTTGCTCTGCTATATCTTGAGCACGGAATACGTGTTCTCGCTGGCCCGGTATCCATGCCCCTGCTAAGACCCTGTTGTCCGATGCGATTATTGACGCATACCTGCCGGAGATTTTACCAATTCCTGAGATAACCCCTGTCGTTCCCTCCTGGTTAAATTCTGGATCATAGAGGCTGTTCAAGGGTAAAAATGTACCGGGATCGACTAAGAGTTCAAGCCTTTCCATAGCAGTTTTTTCTCCCCTTTGGTGAATTCTTTCCTCCGGTAGACCAGATTGTTTTCTGGCTTCTACAGCCTCTTCTGCCTCTTTTTCAGCCTTTGCTACAATGTCGGCATTTTCTTGGCCTTGTTTTTTCTCGCTTTCCTTTAGGTCTTTGCCAAAAACTGTCATTTTTTCAAAATACTGTCTCATTCCTAATATCCTCCTATAATCTAAAGTCTGCCACTTTCTGCTCAAGTGTTCCAATCAATCCAGCCCTAAACCTTGGATCTCTGTAAAGGCTGGCATCAGCCTTCATCTCTTTTTCAACAAAGGCAATTTCATTAAAAGATGATGGTTCATATTCATCAAAAAGACCTTCCAATGCCTTTATAGATTGTGGTGCCAATGGTCTTCCCAGACGCGACATTGCGTCTTTTTCCTCGCGCAAGGGTTTTCCCCATAGGCCGGAATAGGTCTCCGGATTTTTCCTCCTTTCCACCTCAGCGGCAATGTCCTCTTTTGTCGCCAGTATTGCCCTTTCATTTTCTTTTAATACCGAAATCTCTTCCGGTAGGCATGTGGCTATTTGTAGTCCCATTGGAAGCAAAAGAAGGCCTGCTTGATGATTGTGCACTTCAAGTTCTTCAGAGTATTGCTTTTTATCTGCCTCACGATCATCAGTTTTTTTCATTCTCGGAAAGGGAAGAGATATATCAACAACTGCGTTATATATCCCGCTATCCCTTAGTTGTTGTGCCTTGACTTCCTTTGATGTCTTTGTCATATATTCTACATTAGTCTCGCCTGCCTTGATCAAGGATCTGGCTATGCCTGACCATCCGGGTATTAGTCCTATCATTGCCTCACTAAAACACATAGCACTACGAGAATCTCCCACCAGAAAATCTGCCATTAGCGGTATTTCTGCTGAGCCCCCAAAACGTGTGCCGCCACCGCATACAGCTACAACCCTAATGTGCTCCGCAATTCTTCTTAGGCTTCCGTGCAGAGCGATGCCCTTTTTTAATCTATTATCAGCCCAGCCATAGAGTTCATCAATCTCCTCAGCAGAAGCACTCTTTGCCTCTTTTGCTTTTTTAGCCTCAATGGTGGCGTCTAGTTTATTAAGGCTCTCTTTAAGATCACCGCCCGCATGTACTTGATCATTTGCTCCATAAAGGATGAGGAATTCTAACTCATCTCTTTTTTCATATACCTTGTCAAGTCCCTCAAGATATGCGTCAAGCCCTGGGTTTCCTACCTGGTGAACAGGAGGGTTATAATAACAAAGTATAGCCCCTGGTTTTTGTTTATATGAAATCTGGTCAATAACAAGATATGTCTTGTCTTCCGTCCATTCGTATATGGGTTTAATGTTTATATAGTCTGCAATTTCATTTGATCGTACAAGGTTGATCGGACCTTTCATAAAAACCTCCTTTAGCTTAATATTGAATACGTCAATATATACACTTATATGGCCTACTATTCAAGAAGTATCGGGCTCATTCATTGCCTTAATTAGGCAAAGTTTTATTTTTCAGATGGGCTGTGGTGTTATTTAAGTTCAGGACATGTAAATTTTTTAACTGCCCGTTAATGTGGAGCCCCACGGGCAAGCCCGTGGCACCACCTGGTTTCGCCGATTCGC
>JAGYMO010000359.1 GCA_018400255.1 Deltaproteobacteria bacterium | reverse complement strand
GCGAATCGGCGAAACCAGGTGGTGCCACGGGCTTGCCCGTGGGGCTCCACTAAGTGTATGTGGTTACGCCTGCCCTCCCCATCCCGAGACCGTGACGGGATTGGGAGACGCGACGTATGTGCAATTTATTTACGTATTTATTACATTTACTAAATGGTGCTATGTGCTCGTTCCTGGCAGTACCAGGTCTGGGCAAGGGTCACAAAGGGGTAACGTGGCATAGACCTGCCTGCGGACAGGCAGGCATAAAGAAAAAATAATACGCCTCAAAAACTCCGTACCTTTGTGCCTCTGACCCTCAAACTATCCTTTTTAGGGATAGCAATTGACTTTTCGTTGCTTAATTAGGCATTGCTATTAAGGGGTTTATTATGAAAATTTTAGATGATTTGATCTCTGAGGTAAGAACAGCTATAAGTGTGAAGGAGATATACGCGTGCGTATTCTGGACGGCCGTTATTACTAAAAACTGCGGCCTTGCCTCTACCCTTCATGAGGGGCACCCATCTCACAAAATAGTTAGAGACCCGGGGATGCTCAGAGGTAAGCAAGCTGCAGAACTAATTGAATATGCCAGGTCGGACGGTCTTCTTGAGGCATCCATAGGAATGGCGACCATTAATTCACTGATAGATGTTGATGAAGATAAATGCGTCGAGAAAAACGCCTTTGATATCTTGGCGGAAAAAGGCGAAAATAAGGATATAGCAATAGTAGGTCATTTTCCATGGGTCTCAAGGCTCAAAAAAATAGCTCGGAGATTCTTTGTAATTGAACAAAACCCCCAAGAGGGGGATTTCCCTGAAGATGCCTCGGAAGAGATCCTTCCAGATGTGGATGTTGTTGGACTTACAGGAACAGCGTTTATAAACCATACTGTAGAAAAATTACTAGATCTCTGCAGGGGTAAGTTTATTGTCATGGTAGGGCCTACTAGTCCTCTTTCGCCAGTGCTTTTTGATTATGGCATAAATGTTATAGGAGGCTCCATAGTGGTTGACGTTAATAAAACAGTTTCCTCCATAACCGAAGGGGCTACTTTTAGACAGGTCAAGGGTGTAAAAAACCTTAACATGATAAAAAAATGAGGTCCTAAACCCATAAAACCTAATTTTAAGCCTATATTGATCTGACAGATACTCATGAGCTTTACAGAAGGGCTACAACGATTACTTATGCCACTATTGTCGCGGCACAATTCACAAATATTCTTTCCAGAAGATATGATAAGGAATCTTTGTTCAACAATGATTCTTTCAAAAACAAGAAGATTATCTGGTCTATACTGCTCTCCGTATTTATGTGTCTTGCAGTATTCTATCTTTCAGGGCTGAACAGTTTTCTTAAATTTAGTCCGCTCTATATCTCGGATTGGATTACTATAGCTGCTTCTGCATTGATTTTTTTATCAGCTCATGAGGGATTAAAATTACTTAAGAGATGGAGTGGATAATACTAAAGCACTTTTAAGAAATCTTTTTACTCCCTCCAATGGTACCGCTGGATAGCATTTCGCCTTGGATTTTAAAGGGACAATTGCGAAATAAAGTATGAAACCATTATCGACCGAATCTAACGACTTATCTTTGTAAACTTCGATCCCTCAAGGGTCAGATTATACATAAAGCCTTTGTTGCTGAAGACAAAACCAACAATAGGCTTATTCACCTCAATGCTGTTGATATCTTCACCTACTCCCCATTTCAGCACTGCAACTGATCCATCTACACCGGCTTTCCAGCCATCGCTTCTTCTGAAATTATCAAGTGCCTTTTTCTCTAGAAAGACTATTACTAGGGATTTAGATTGGGCCCCAAACTGTAAACCGATTGATGCTGATGCAGTGCTATAGTATTCAACGGTTTTACCATCAATGCGCAGAACCCCTTCACCGTATTCTCCACCAATTCCAAAACCAGCCTTTAACACGCTGGGAAAGACTAATACTCCTTGCGCTTTTTTCAGAAATTCAGCCCCACCAGAAACTTCCGTGATAAATTGCTTTAAGGTGGCATCCGATTTAATATTTAACTCTTGCGCCGAGGCGGCGGTTGCCCGGGAAGCGAATAAAAGACTGCTTAAGACAAGCCATAATGTGATGAATAAATATTTTTGTATATATACTTTGGTTGTAGTGTTCATTTTACAACCCTCAACTGATAGCTTTGACGTAACTTCTTCCACAATGCCCTTATGATTAAGGCAGAGGCATCAGCTTCACTAAGCCCATCGTCTTTAGAGAAAGAAAGACAGGATTGCATCAATGGTAGGTTGCCTGTCCATAATCCGAATTCATCTCTTATGTAGCGACCTATGGTAGATTGGAGAGGATGGAGGTCCTCCTCTTTCATTTTTGCTATGTATGCCTTGTCTTTTAACGAGAAATTCTTGATGAGCCGCTCGACGGCCTCATCGACTGTTTTTGGGAGGCGAGCAGTTCCCATAAGTTCATCTACCGAAGGTGAAGGGCGGGGGGAATTTGGGATGCTAGTTTCCATGAGATTGAGATAAAAGGTGGTTTGAATGAGATCAAAGGCTGTCTGATAGATCTTTGGGTCTTCACTGGCCCTTGGCCCTGCGATATTGAGCTTCTCTATCTTATTGCTCAAAATCCAGGAATTGATCCTCTTTGCCGCTTCAAAGCCATTAATCTTATTCAGATCTATATGAAGCCAGGGGCGGCTATAGTGTTTCGCCATTCTTCGAGTGTAATAGGAACCACCAGTCAATTTTCCGTGTGAGATAATTAATGTTGCGTCAGAGTCAAGGACATTTTGCTCAGTTCGTTTGTAATAGCTAACCGTAGGCATTTCCTTAAGTTTATAGTGATCGGGGAGTGGCCCATTCTCGGTCTTCCGCCCCTTGGAGATCCAACCTCCGTAGGGGATAGCAAATTTTATGGCAACATCCAGTGCGGCTTGGTCCGCCCCGGTTTGCCCTCCTGAGAGGATTTTTTTAATCATTACAGGCTCCTGAAATTTTTACATTAGTCCTTTTATTAATATAATGGGCATAATTGTCAGTGTCAATTTGTTGTACAGCTTTTTCGAGCTACACAGATAGATACGTTTACCTTGGAATAGCTCAACCGGCTTTAATGTAGACAATTAAAAGTCTACACGCATGGCTACCCAAAGGGTGTGTGAATTAAGATATCAAGTTAGTTGTTTTTTAGCCCCACCGTATTTCTACGTACAGTAAAGATTAAATGACAAAGTTAGCATAAGGGTCAAAAAACATCCATATCATCTTTTTGTCATTTTGTATCTTGGACCTATAAACACAGTCGACTTGGCGCTTAATAGTCTGTTTTTTGACCAAGTTTTTCGTAAGGCTATATGTCCCAGGGAAGAATTAAATGAACTACAGCCGGTGTCAAGTCTTGTCGGTGTTATAAGCTATATGTCTGCTCGGTAAGCTATTTTGGAGTTGCAAAATCCTAAGATTAGCATTATAATATGAATATAGGCAAGGGTTTGCAAGCTTTTATGAGGGTTTTCTGTAAATAAATATGTACGAAGTGCAATTTAAGAAATACTCAATAATTAGCCTATACTTACTCTTGCCTATCTTTGAATTTCATATTATAATATATCATATACAAGCAATAGAGGCAAGGGTTTAAAAAGAGTTTATTCAGGGCCTGTGTTAATTATTATCTATCTATTAAGCCCTCAATGCTGATGATGTATATGTATATATCTTGGTCAAAATATGTACACAAACATCAAGTTGGGGGATATTCAATAATTAACTTACCTCACACTTTTACTCGTGCTTTTTTTAGTTTAGATGCAATGATAGGTAGTTTAGAAATTGCATCTATTGTACTGGCCCCCTGATACCACCAAAAAATGAGAATAAAAGCATAAGGATAAGCGCTTGAATAATCCAGCCGATAAAGCAAACACCAAGGGCACGCAGGGTGCTTTGATAATCAAGGGCTTGCCGTACTGCTATAACCATTGCAACTAACATCCAGATTGAGGCAACGAAAAAAACAATGGGTCCCAATCCTGGTATGATACCTAAGATTCGAATTAATCCAGGTGAGCTTGAAAAGCCAATAGTTCGTAACAATTCACCGTAATTAGCCCTGGTCTGTGGCTCAGGAAGAAGCTTTGTCCCAATAAAATAAGTGAAATAAGCCCAGATATACCAACTGATAAGAGCCAGAAGAGTACCTATCAAAATCCCGCCAAAACCTGTTTTAGCAATACTTCCCAATCCTGCTGCTATACTGGAAAGAACAACAACCAACATGGCCTGACGCATTGAACTTTTATCAGCCTCAATTTCCTCATATACCTTAACATTGAGTTTTGCAGAACGAATGACACGATCCGTAAAATTAGTCATATAATCCCCCATAATTGTTTAAGAGCTTACAGCAACACACAACCTTCTTAGCTTTTTAAGAATTGTTTTGCATCTTTGCAGTTGTACATGGAGCACGATGATTTTTTGAGTACAAACAGCTATTTCTTTTTTACGTCATTAACCAGCTCTTTGACGATAGAGATAATATTGCCGCCCCTTTCACGAGCAATACGATGTGCCTCATCAACTATTTTACTGCCTTGGCTTTGAAGAGTTGGATTACCAGGTACAACAAGGTTCATCTTCTGGTACTTCCATACCAAAAAGCGGATTGCTAAACGCTCTTCCTGATGTCTTATAAAACCGATAGCAGTATTCTCCTTTATAAATAGCTATATTTACATGATTGCATAAGGCCTATCAGTAAATATGCCTGGTAGTTAGGCAGTATTATTTTTAAAATGCTGCTATGCTTATACTATTACCAAATAATAAGGCATTAGGTCAAATGAGATGTAAGAAATTTTGTCTCTCTTGCAACGACTATCTATTCTTTAGCATACCTTTCCCAGGTGAGTGTATTATTTTATGTCAACGGCTAAGCCAGCTCCACCTGGGGTTTTTCTGATTGGTGCCTTCAAAATGGGAAATTCATCAAGACCATATAAATATCCCCACCTTTGTTGAAATTTCCTTTTGGTGATCTTCCAGAGTACCACCCTATGCCTACATATGAGTAAAGGGTTTTTGTTAAGACGTGAATGTATAGACTAAATAACTGCCAGGCATCTCTAAGGCTGTAGTGAAAAAACGGGTAGTAGCGTTAGAAAGAGAGTTTTGAATTAGATATGAAATCGGAATAAATTGCATGTTCAAAGGATACTGTGATTGAGCCTTTAAATATGATAAAGTCCTTATACTGATTCCATATTTTCTTGGGAGGTTTCATTGCTCCAGTCTAAAACCATTAAAATTGACGGCGTGGGAAGCGTTTTTCTTGAACGCAGCAAACTGGCAAGGCGTATGAATATTTCTGTGAAGCCCTTTACAGGGGTCAGGGTTGCAGTTCCATACGGGCTTTCATTTGAAAGTGCGGAAAAAATGGCTTTCAGCAAAGTGAGATGGATAAAGAGAAATCTCTCTAAAGTAAAGGAATTAGAAAAAAGACAGACTGCTATTTCAAATGACTTGCCTTCGATAGACAGAACTGAGGCTAAAAAAAAGCTCGCGCTTCGCCTAAACGAGTTGTCAAGGCGTTATGGTTTTACCTACAACCGGGTGTTTATTAGAAATCAAAGAACCAGATGGGGAAGTTGCTCTGCAAGAAACAATATCAGCCTGAATATGAAGCTCCTTAAACTTCCAAACGATTTGATAGATTATGTTATCCTTCACGAGCTTGTCCACACAAGGGAGAAAAACCACAGTAAAAGTTTCTGGGCTGAGCTTAACAAATTTGTAGGCAATGCAGGAGAACTGAAAACAAGGCTTAAAGAATATAGCCCTTAATCACACCATTAAAAAGAGCACCAATTATTTTGAGATCGTTTTTCTTTACCCCGACCGCAGAAAGCCATGGCTTTAGCCGTGGATGAATGCGCCCATAGTCGGGATGTCGCACCACTAAGCCCCGCCGTTCGCGAAGCGAATCTTTTGGGGTCAGACTCCCGCATGGGTCCCGCATTGGGAAAACACGAAACCTAAAGTTCGACCCCGGCTCCGACATTTACCAATTTTTGAATAATCGGCAAATCGGTTGAGGTGGCCGCGTTGATTTTCTTCATAATTTTTCTTTTTTATCCGATTCGTTCAAGGCATCATTTTGCTTTTTTTGTTCCAATTGCTTTGCATTTAATTTCGAAACTACCTTTTTACCTGTTTTTTGCTCAATTTCTTTACGGGTATTTCCGGCAATGGTGCCACCTTGTCTGGCAATTTTGCGGTTTTCAGGAAAAGTTTTCGGTTTCTTTTCTTTTGATATTTCGGTAGTGGTAGCTTCTGCCAACATATTAAGCACCAATTCCAAATTGGTCATGTTGTCGCGCAGGTTTTCTTTTTTCAGCTCTTTGTGTTTTTTGTATTCTTTGGTCGTAAAGCCGCTCCATGCCTGCGTGATATCATCGGTAAGTATCGCAAATTCCTGTCCTTTTTGTACGCTCCTGTTTTCCCATTCGTCAGTTAGTTCTTTTCGTATTTCAATGCTTTTAAGCCGTTGGTTTATCCATTCTTTTGAATATCCTTTGCGTAGATAGGTTTCCATTAAACGGTCAATACCAATTTCAGGGTCTTCTATCTCGTCTATGCGCTCGCGGGCAACTTTGGCTATCCACATCTTAAAGGGTTCAGCCTTGGGCGATGGTATGGATTGAATTAAGCGAAATAGTTGTTCGGTATCTGCGACATCGGTATTGTAATTTTTACCGTCAGCCGATTGCATTTTCAGTTGTCCGATTTTTTCGGACAACTCACTGCCTTCTTTTTTCAA
>JAGYMO010000358.1 GCA_018400255.1 Deltaproteobacteria bacterium | reverse complement strand
TAAGAGGATTAAAAAATCTCAGCGAAACGAGAAGTTGGAACGATTTTGCGCTGAAGGCATATTTGTAAATATGTTGAGAAGCAAAATCGTGAAATCCTGCCAAGACGTGGCCGCAACGTTTTTTAAGTCACAATAGGTGGCTAAGGCAGTGTTTGGGAGTCACTGCCGTTCAGGCCATTTGTGTTTTGCCCATGTACAGAAAGGTTTATGGGCAAAACAAATAAAAACTCTGTGAACTCTGTGGCCCTGTGGTGAAAAATCTTTATGTAAAAGATGTAGCCACCCTCTAAAATTAAGGGCAAATTAGATGGACTAACCTTTATAGGCAAAAACGCTGGATGTCTTGCAGTTTAGAGAGCAGAGATTTTACTTCTCCGTTTCACGGTTGCATTGAAAATTTTAAAAATTTTCTTCCTTTGCGCTCAAATACCTTTTTGGATCATGCAGCATTCTGACTACGCAAGTATAAATACTATTAGGTTACATTAATTTTTTAGCAACATTCGTTTAGCAACCTTGCGTCCACCTTCAGTAAGAAGGCTGCGCTCTATCTCTTTAGATAGAGTATCGTTATCTAATTCAGATTCCTTTTTCAAATCTTCAATTCTAACAATATGCTCTGCATCATAAACCATCTTAAAATTGATACTCTCCTCAGAATTCGGATCATGTTGATGGCCTATAATGTCGCATACCTCATCTATAAAATCTTCTTTTGCTTTTAACTTTATAAGAATATCACGGGCAACCGCCGGGCCTTCCTTTTTTACATATTCTATACCAGTGCTCTTGTGCTTTGTTTCTGCCTCCTTTATCCCTATATCAAAAAGATAAGCTGCCGAGATTGTCACAGCGGGATTACCACCCTTCTCCTCTGTAACAATCTTTTCAGCGTACTTAGCTGCCCTTGTTCCATGGCTTGAAGAAATAAAGTCTCCTCCAAAATAATGTCTCATTTCAATACCCACCCTATCCTTAAGTAAATCCTCTTTCTCCGCAATAAGTTCAGGTGGAAGCTGCCCCAGACATTGCTCCGCAAAAGGGCAATATGCGGCGCATCCAAAATCTAATTTTGGATTAACTACCTTATGCCCGCAATTTCCGCACTTACGCGTTGGCTCATCCTTGAAAAATTCTACCTGATGGCCACATTTCGGACACGGAACTTCATATACTGCATCGGCGTTCCAATATTGAGTATCTTGCCCTGGGCATTTCATTTTTAGCCTCCTTTCATCAAATTGCTATTACTGATTATTTTCCTGCCATCATAGCATCTATGTCGTCCTTGACCTGACCGATCGGCTTAATATCAAATTTTTCCACCAGGACCTTAAGCACATTTGGCGAAATAAAGGCAGGAAGTGTTGGGCCCAATCGCATTCCCTTCACCCCAAGGAACAGCAGGGCAAGCAAGACCGCAACCGCCTTTTGCTCGTACCATGCTATGTCATATGAAATGGGCAGATCATTGATATCATCAAGCCCTAAGGCCTCCTTTAATTTAAGGGCAATAACAGCCAGGGAATAGGAATCGTTACACTGACCGGCATCAAGCAACCTCGGGATATCGCCTATAAAACCAAGATCAATTTTATTATAACGGTACTTTGCGCAACCAGCGGTTAAAATTACCGCATCCTTCGGCAGTTGCTCGGCAACCTCGGTATAGTAACTTCGGGTGTTTTGACGGGCATCACAGCCTGCCATTACGACAAAACGTTTTATTGCCCCGGATTTCACCGCATCTATGATTTTATCTGCCAGTGCCAGAACCTGGTTGTGGGCAAAGCCACCAATAATTTTACCGCTCTCAATTTCAGTTGGAGGGCTGCATCGCTTGGCCATTTCTACAACCTCTGAAAAATCCTTTGCCCCACCTTCCTGCCTGTCTTCTATATGTTTGGCCCCAGGGTACGCCACAACACCTGTGGTGAAAAGCCTATCTATATATGTATTATCCTTTTTCAGGGGTACAAGGCAGTTTGTAGTCAATATAATGGGGCCGTTGAAGGATTCAAATTCTTTGTTCTGATGCCACCATGAGCTACCATAATTTCCAACAAAATGATCATACTTCTTAAATGCAGGATAGGAATTTGCTGGAAGCATCTCACCATGGGTGTAGACATCTACCCCAGCCTCTTTAGTCTGCTCAAGGAGCTCCTCCATATCCTTTAAATCATGCCCGCTTATAAGTATGCCCGGCTTATCTCGAACACCAATATTAACCTCCGTTATTTCTGGATCACCGTAGGCAGTTGTGTTTGCCTTATCAAGCAGGGCCAGGGTATTAACTGCCACCTCTCCCGCTTTCATAACAAACGCTACCATCTCGTTAGAAGAAAGATCCTTCGTAGTAGAGGCAAGGCCCTCCATTATAAATGCATAAATGTCTTCCTGCTCATGCCCTAATATGGCAGCATGATCGGCATACGCACAAATACCCTTCAGTCCGATTATCAAAAGTTCCCTCAGGGAACGAACGTCTTCATCTTCTGTCAAAAGAACGCCGACATCACGTGCCTTTGCACGAAATTCATCTTCATCATCTGAAAACCATACGGCAGAGTCATGTAATTCTTCTGAAAACGTATTGCCTGTTTTTTCCTTGTATGCAGATAGAAATTTGTTTCTCAGCTTATCTCTAACCCTTAGTGCCTCTTTGATATAAGTAATAAACCAATCCTCTTGCCAATTTGCATTTGTAATAGTAGCAAAAAGCCCCTTCGAAATAAAAAGGCCGGCATCTTTGTCTATGATTCCAAGCTCCCTTGCCTTCTCCCCATAGACTGAAATACCCTTGAGGGTATAAATTAAAAGGTCTTGAAGGTTAGCAAGGTTCTCTGGTTTCCCACAGGCCCCCTTTACTGTACAGCCTGTATTTTTAGCTGTTTCCTGACATTGAAAGCAAAACATACTGAACCTCCTCTCTTTTCAACCAATAATTATTTCCTTGTAACGTAATAATAATTATTCTCCATTATCGTTGCATTGACTTAAGTCAAAACCTATTTTTTCAGGTAAAAACCTCCATTAAGCCTGTAGCAGGTGGTAAAAGAGAAACAAACGAAAGGTTAAAAACAATATCAGGACGAACTTAGCTAAGCCTCCAAGCAACTATCACTAAACTCATATTAGAAAAACTGCACTATTGGGGTATAAAAATTAAGTGTTATTTTAATCCAAAGAACTACCACACCATTGGTATATAACCAGCCTTGACCAAGTCGGAAATTATCTTTCCGACATACTCAACCTTCACACCAAGCCTAGCTATCTGTTCACCATTGCCATCCCTGTCTGTTATAAACTTACATACTATGGCTGGTTCATTTATCTCATGATATTCCTTAAGAGATTGCTGAAGCTTGCTGGAATTGGCTAGGAGCTCTTCTGCCGGACCAAAGAAGAAAAGTTTTACCTCATTCATCCAACGGTACTTAGCAGTATTAATGGCATACATCATGCCAGTAAGCGCTTTTCCTACCTCGGCTGTGCTAATAATAATTAAAATTTTATCAGTCATTTTTTTACCTTATTTTAATAAGATGCCCTAATCCCAACGGCCACTATTTTTTGAGCCTGAAATAGCCTCTTCCATGATATTTGATAGTTTTTCTAAAGACAATGGCTTTTCAAACCAGGCCAATAGACCCCGTTTCAATAGCTCTACTCCTTCCTTCTCCAATGGATAACTACTCATAATCACCATCTTGATTTCAGGGTTGAGGGCCTTAAATTTTTGGAATAATTTGTGTCCCATAATATCAGGCATATTCATATCTGATAGTACCAGCGCTATTTCATTCATATTTTTTTCATAAATACCTATGGCGTCATGCCCGCTCGTAGAAATTATAACCTTGTAATTGAGGTTCTCCAGCAGCTCCTTGCTAATTTCCATTAATAGGGGGTCACCTTCTATCAGCAAAATCTTTTCACCCCGGCCCTTCAGCATTGGTGCCTTTTTTTCTGTCGCCTCATAAGCTTCTCTCGGTAGAAACGGCAGATAAATACTTATGGTTGTCCCCTGCCCTACCTGACTCCATGACGTAAGGTGTCCATCGTGTTGCTCCACAATCCCATATACCTGAGACAACCCTAGCCCAGTTCCCATACCAACTTCTTTGGTGGTAAAAAAAGGCTCAAATATACGCGAGAGTGTGCGCTGCTCCATGCCCCGACCGTTATCCGATACCGTCATGCAAATCCACTTCCCAGAGATTGGTTTTCCACAGCCGATACAATGCTCCTGCCCTGAAGTTTCAATTTGCGATAGTTTTATTTCGAGTTTTCCTCCATCAGGCATAGCATCTCTTGCATTAATCGCCAGGTTAGTGATTATTTGTTGCATCTGTGTCGCATCAGCTTCTAGCAAATAATCGCCGGGGGCAATATCCAGGGTAATAGTTATATTTTCAGGTATGGTACGCTCTAAAAATTGAACAGATTCTTTGATAAATACAGCCAAATCCATGTGCTCTAATTGCCGAACGCTTTTTCTACTGAAATCCAGCAATTGACTCACTAAAAATGCAGCACGTTGGCTTGAGATAGCGATTTTTTGTAGTTTGGGGCGCATCGACTCCGGCGTGTCTGGAGAAATCAAGAGCAACTCCGAAAAACCTAAGATAGCAGCCAGGATGTTGTTGAAATCGTGAGCAATTCCTGCTGAAAGTTGCCCAACAACAGCCAGGCGTTCCTGTTGAACCATCCGTTCTTGCGCATTCTTTAGCTCTTTCAAGGTCTCCTTCAGTTGTCTATTACTTTGTTTCAGTTCTTGCTCCATCTGTTTCCTTGCGGTGATATCTCTGGATATACCGCACAAACCTATAATGTTCCCCCGGCTGTCGCTTAGAGGCACTTTAATAACATCAAAATAATGAAGCTTTCCCCTAATATGCCTTTTTGATTCCCCCTTGTCACGTCTACCGCTGAATACCTGATTATCAATTTCTTTGGTTTGAACAACCCGCTCATGAAATAGCGCCTCATGCGTTTTTCCTAATAACTCATCCTTTGGTAGCCCAAACAACGTCACAAAGGCTGGGTTCACCAGGGTATATTTGCGATCTATATCTTTAATAAAGATAATATCTTCGGCGGAATCTACTACAGCCTTGAATCGTTCCTTTTCATCAAGAAGAAAGCGATTGCTTCTGGTTAACAAATAAAATAGTAAAACAATGATAAAGATGCCGCTTAGAGCTGCAGTAACAATAATTAGATATTCAACATAATAGTTACTGATTGTGTCGTCTTTATTGTAGGACACGATATATGCTGTTTGTTTTCCCTGTATATTTTTAATGGGATAAAATACAATTAATCGAGGTTCACTAACCAGTTTTATTTCAACTACAAAGGCTTCGCCTGTCCTTAAACTATTTTGGATTTCGGGCCTTATTTTAGCATTGATTGTCCGAAGCTTTTTGGTGACTGCATAATCTTTTTCATAAAAGTAAAAATCACTTATGTCACTCTTATTGTAATTAACCTTCTCTTCTCTAAAAACCTTCCTGTTTACTACTTGTGAATTAATGATAAAGGCGTACTCATTATTAAACCGTTTCTGCATCTTCTTTCGTATAGCCTTAAAGCTCATGCTGATTTCAACGCTGCCTAAATGTTCATTTCTATATAAAATTGGAAATACATTTCTAAAACCGTTAAATATCCGTCCTTCCTCGAAACCGGTAACTGTTACCAGCTGAGAATTGGCCTTTTCAACAGAATAACGTATTCCACTCAGGCTATCACCATATTTACCAGGCCTATGAAACCTCAAGAAACTCTCGTTATTAGGGAGGTGGAAATGAAGTTGCCGCACATCATTCAGTTTTAATATTTCATAGAGCTGACTGAGTTCTGACAAAAGTTGATGACGAACTAAAGTACGGGCCTTTTCATCCTTTGAATAAGCCCCCTGATAAATATCTAAAATTTCCGACCTATCTATGGAGGATTTAAAAATTACCTCAGCAGCATCCCTATAAGATGAAATTATGGCATTGTAGGCAGTCTGTAATTCATCTATTAATTTTATATGATATTCAATTTTTTTCTGTTCATAGCTATATCTAATCCATATAATTGCAATAACCGAAAAGAGAAAAAGTGCAATAATGTGGATGATTCGAACCTGATTATCTTTTAATTTCATTCAACAAAAACCCTTTCCAAAAAACATATTCTATGAAATATCCCGATCTTGCTAAGTTCTAAAAATTCTCCACTTTTTTAACCAGCTTCTATTATAAAATTCCGTAATTCTTTTAGCATGCTATCTATATATAGTATTCCTTAGTCTGTTCTTTAGCTACAGTACCAAACGTCATCAACAGCTTATTTGTAGGTTTTAACGGCCCGTGCAGTTTGAATTCTGGGCTAACAGTACACCAGGATGGGAAAATAAGTGACAATAAGGGTTAGATATGGCGTAGTTTATTATATAGAATGCCGCTTATCGGCAACACAAAATAAATAAAATATTCCTGCCGCTATGAGGCAATGTATGAACTATCTTTTTGAGTAGCAGCAACATACGTACACCTTGTATTTATAAACAATCTATGCTTATTGTTTTATACAAAGTTACGCAGACTTGCCTGGCTTCAATAATAGTGCCGGCATGAGAAAAAACCATTAATAACTCCCTGGCCTTGACTCCTGATCACTGATTTCTGCTCATCAAAGATTTGCCTTCAGAAATTATACTGCAAATGGCACATAAAAATTTTTATCTAATTTAAGGTTTAACTAAAACATATCATAAAAGTCACTGTTTTTACAACGCCTTTTTACGACTGCAAATAATAATGCCATCGAATAATTCCTATTGATCAAAGATAGAGATAAAAACATACCTCACTGTGAAACCTAAAATATTTTGTATTAAAAATGATAAACCTTAATTAAATAGTTAAATCCCAGAAACCTTTTACAAAGGTAGTTCAGCCGAGATTCTACCCGGCATTGCAAGCAAATAAATATCCTGGATGAAATTTTCTTTCCTTGGAGAATAGAATATGGTATTTGTCGATTGTAAAAATGAGGAGCAGTTCAGCTATTTTTCGTAAGGGCAATGAAACCCTCATCCACGTAATCTATTTTTGACTAAACTCACATCATTTTCGATTCCAGAAGGAGAGCTACATGACGAAGCGTTCTGATATTAAAAAAGTGATCATTATCGGCTCTGGCCCCATAGTAATAGGCCAGGCATGCGAGTTTGATTACTCAGGGACTCAGGCCTGCAAGGCTTTACGAGACCTCGGATATATAATTGTGCTGGTTAACTCAAACCCTGCCACCATCATGACAGACCCTGGAATGGCCGACGTAACATATATTGAGCCCCTTACAACCGAATCTCTGGAAAAAATTATAGAGAAGGAAAGACCTGACGCCCTTTTACCGAACCTCGGCGGTCAGTCGGGCCTTAATCTCTCCTCTGAGCTTGCCCGCAAAGGAATACTGGAAAAATACGGGGTCAAGGTGATTGGTGTCCAGGTGGATGCTATAAAGCGCGGCGAAGACCGTCAGGCCTTTAAGGATACCATGAACAGCCTTGGAATTGACCTCCCGAGAAGCGCAATTGCCGAAAATCTTAAAGAAGCCGAAATAATTGTCCAAGACATAGGATTTCCATGTGTTATCAGGCCTGCTTATACGATGGGTGGGACAGGCGGTGGCTTTGTTTACAACATGGAGGATTTCCGAACTGTAGCCTTACGTGGTCTTCAGGCAAGCCTTGTTAGCCAGATATTAATCGAGGAATCAGTCCTTGGCTGGGAAGAGCTCGAACTTGAGGTAGTTCGAGATGACAAAAATCAGATCGTAACTGTATGCTTTATAGAGAACGTGGATGCAATGGGGGTTCATACGGGGGATTCATTCTGCACAGCGCCAATGCTCACGATAGACAAAAAACTTCAACAACGCTTACAGAAATACGCCTATGACGTTGTTGAATCCATTGGTGTCATTGGTGGCACCAACATCCAGTTTGCTCATGATCCTAAAACAGGCCGTGTTGTCATAATAGAAATAAACCCTCGTACCTCTCGTTCATCCGCACTTGCATCCAAGGCTACAGGCTTTCCTATAGCCTATATTTCCTCGCTGCTTGCGGGTGGGCTTTCTCTGGATGAGATTCCTTATTGGCGTGACGGGACATTGGACAAATACACCCCATCAGGAGACTATGTGGTGGTTAAATTTCCCCGATGGACTTTTGAAAAATTTTTCGGCCTTGAGGACAAGCTTGGCACGCAGATGAGATCTGTAGGTGAGGTTATGAGTATCGGCAAGACCTATAAAGAGGCTCTGCAGAAATCAATCCGATCCAGGGAAGACGACCGCTATGGATTTGGTTTCGTAAAGGATTTCAATAAGAGGCCGCTGGAAGATTTAATGATACTGCTGAGCGAGCCATCAAGCGAGCGCCAATTCATAATGTATGAGGCCCTTCGAAAGGGCATTGACCCCCAGGTTCTTTTCGAAAAGACGCACATAAAGGTGTGGTTTATCGAACAGATGAAGGAGCTTGTGGATTTAGAGGAGGAGATACTTCAATGTAAGGGGAAGGATTTACCCGATGAACTGTTTATAAAGGCAAAAAAAGATGGGTTCTCAGACCGCTACCTATCTCAGATTCTTTCAATACCTGAAAAAAATATCCGTGAACGCCGTAAAAACCTTGGCGTAATTGCAGGCTGGCATCCAGTGCCGGTCAGCGGTGTTAAGAATGCATCCTATTACTATTCAACATACAATGCAGCGGATATATCCGAGATCTCGAAAAATCACAAAATAATGGTCCTGGGTGGAGGGCCGAACAGGATCGGCCAGGGCATAGAGTTTGATTACTGTTGCGTTCATGCAGCATTTGAATTACGAGACGAGGGTCTAGAGTCCATAATGGTCAATTGTAACCCTGAAACCGTTTCTACCGACTATGATACCTCAAACAAATTATATTTTGAGCCGCTGACTGTAGAAGATGTACTGGGCATATATGAAAAAGAGAAACCAGACGGAGTTATATGCCAATTCGGTGGGCAGACCCCTCTCAATATAGCATCAGAGCTTGAGGAAGCCGGTGTGAAAATCGTCGGTACCTCAGTTGATACGATCGAACTTGCTGAAGACCGAGACCGCTTCCGTCAAAAGATGAATAAACTTGGTATACCGCAACCAGAGAGCGGCATGGCAAAAAATCTTGAGGAGGCAATTGAAATTGCTGAAGAAATCGGCTATCCCCTTATGGTTCGGCCATCATTTGTCTTGGGGGGGCGAGCAATGGAGATCGTCCATGATGAAAACATGCTAAAAAAATATGTTGCAGCGGCTGTCGATATTTCGCCACAAAGACCAATACTCATAGACAAATTTCTGGAAAACGCTATTGAGGTTGAGTCAGACGCTATTTCAGACGGAACCGACGCCTTCGTACCGGCCGTCATGGAGCATATTGAACAGGCTGGAATTCATTCTGGTGACTCTGCCTGTGTTATTCCTCCAATAAGCATTCCTTCAATACATATCGAGACTATTATAGAATACACCCGTAAAATCGCTATTGAATTTAATGTTATCGGCCTGATGAATATACAATATGCAATATACAACAATGCTGTCTACATCCTCGAGGCCAATCCACGGGCAAGCAGGACAGTCCCGCTTGTCAGCAAGGTGTGCGGCATATCAATGGCCCGTGTTGCCACACAGGTTATAATGGGGAAAACATTGAAGGACTTGAACCTCAAGAGCAGGCCCCTTCCACATTACGGGGTAAAAGAATCCGTATTTCCGTTTTATTTTTACCCGGAGGTAGACCCTGTCTTAGGACCAGAAATGAGATCAACCGGCGAGGTCTTAGGGATTTCAGAATCCTTTGGAGTGGCATTCTACAAGGCACAAGACGCTGCACAGGCCCGCCTTCCCCTGGAAGGAAACGTACTTATTACAGTTGCCAATAAAGATAAACCCGCAGTTGTTGAGGTTGCAAGGCGTTTCTCCAGCCTTGGATTCAAGATAATGGCTACCAGTGGCACACACAAATTTCTTGCTGAAAACGGAATCACATCTGATCATGTTAATAAAATCTACGAAAAGAGGCCACATATAACTGATATTATAAAAAACGGGGACATCCAAATGGTAGTAAATACCCCGAGAGGCAAGACAAGTACTGCAAATGACGCATATATACGTAAGTCAGCTATCATACATAAAATTCCATACGTCACTACAGTGTCAGCCGCACTTGCTGCTGTCAGAGGCATCGAGGCCTTTAAGACAGATTCCTCCGAGGTAAAATCTCTGCAGGAATACCACTCTCGGATCGGTTCTTGAAAAACTTTGCAACAGGATTTTAAATTCAGGGGAATCGGTCAAGCGAATGAGGCACCCACTCATGGGCGTGCCAGGAGAAAAAACACCTCAAGTAATAGTCAAGATGCGACCCTGTTTTTTTTATTTACAGTGAGCACTGTAATTAAGGGCATGAATAGTTTTATTCCTGACATACAACATGCCACAATTTGAGCCATATATTTTTACACGTTAGAAGGAAATAAGGCCCAGTGCCTTTCTCAGGATAACCAGGGCATCACCTACGGTGATCTCGCCATCCGGGTTTGGCTGATTGATTGTATCTAACGGTGCGACATCCCCGTGGCAGAGTTCATTTGTTGTAGGGTGTCCTGGTTCCAGGCCCAGGGCGAAACGCAGGCCAACAAGGGCATCACCAACATTTACCTGTCCATCAGGGCTTCCGAGCGGCGCAATATCACCATCTGGGGAGCAACAGTAGAGATCTATATCGCAGGATTCAGGGGTAAATACAGCCTCGAACACAGTGCTGTTTGCATCATATGCCTTTGCACCGACAGCTATGCCAACGAGTAGTGTGGATGGTGTTGCAGAAAGATTGCAAAGATTAGAGGCTATGGTGGTATTAATTTTAATGACATCTCCTGTCCCTTTAAAGCCATTTGGATAGTTTAATTGAACCCTGCAATTTCCCGGGGAAGTGGTAGAGGTTTGGACTGTGCCCCCTGCGGCAAGGGATATTGCGCTTGCGTCTGCTGGTGTAAGCTGGCTCGGGTCGAAGGTGAACGTTAGGTCTAATTCAGATAGAGTCAATCCTTTTGTATCTATGCCAAGAGTAACAGGATGGGTCTGGCCGGGAAATGCAGGTGAGGAATTACAGTCCATGGTAAGGTTGACCTTTGAATCAGTTGCAAACTGTGCAGACAGCCATGATATAACGTCATCAAACCCATAATTGTTTTCAATAAGCCAGTGATCGCAATAGAGCTTTTTGCCAATAGCAGACCTCAAGAAAGAGCATGCCTCGCAATTGTCATCACTGTCATCAAATAATTTTAAGGTATACAATGAGGAATTTCCCACAGAAATAACCTTATTATACATCGCCTGGGCATCATTCCATAATACCTGTGTATCCCCTTTGCTGTGCAATAGTAATACTGGAATTTGATTGTGAGACCAGAAATAATCCCACAAAACAGCAGAACGGGCATAATACTCCTCGCTGTAAACCTTATAGTAAGGATAATCAGGATGGACACTAAATCCGGATTCTATCCACTTGTCATTTTTTAGATCCGTGTCATCCCAGGAGGGAAAACTTCCTGTTTCTGGGAAAAAAGACCAGAAGAGATATCCAGGGTCAGCAATGTCATCAAAATCATCGGGATACGTCCAATCAAAGTTTCCTGAGATTGCCGCTGCTGAATTACGTGGAGGAAAGGTATTTGAACCATACAATTCATGCCATACAGTTTTTTCCTCAAACACATCTTTTAGCCAATCAGGATAGTGTGAAATGGCGCCTTTAATTATTGCAGCGCTAATGCTGGGCAATGCTCCGTATCTGCCCTTTTCGGATAGTTCACGGAGAGCTATGTAGGTTTCTGTCCCTCCGCGCGCCACCCCCATCATGGCGATTTTTGACAGATTGAGATTTATTTTCAGCCCATTGTTTCCATTCGTTGCAGACAATTTCTGGATTAGGGGCAGGAGGTTAATAACATCATTAATTTCAACCCCTCCTCTATAATCATTATCATAATCCTCAATGAATGGATCGGTTCCACTTGCAAAATCGCTGGCGGTTGGAGGAAATGTCGGGTTAAATCTATCATCGTGGCCTAATGATACGGTTCGCCCGTTTCCCCTGTATTGGGTGCAAACAACGACATAGCCGGCCGCAGCATAGAGAAATACTTCATTTTTGTAGAGTGTTTCTCTGCCGTCATTTGCATGCCATGTAATTTCTTCCCAGTGGCCGACGCCGTCTCTATTCCAGATTAATACAGGGTGAGGCCCGGATGTTTTTGGCTGTAAAATCCACCCCTTTACACTCGCTCCATCACTTTGGTAGGTAATGTCGTGTACGAAAAAATCGCTATGAGCGTTATTCCAGGTCTGATGAAACTCTATATCTCCATCAGTGGCATCTATGGTGGTGCCAAATGTCCAAAGTGCTACCTGGGCAGAGATGCCGGTGGTGAAAGACCATATATAATCATCCTGGAGTGGATCTCCGGACAAATTTTTTGCGTCTTTTGTAACAGTGGCCGTATACATGGTATTATAATCTAAATTTGAAGCAGGTGTAAATGTCGCAGTGGTTTCATTGCATGACACTGTTCCTGGTACGTTAGTGGTACCGTTACTCAATGAAAAGGATTCGTTTGTGATTGTGAATGGATCTATGGTATCTGAAAAGGTCACAGTGATACTTGTATCAACAAGCACATCCGTATCATCATTTTTCGGATTTACGAGACTTACAGAAAAAGGAGCGCTCTCAGTGGTGAACGAGGTCTCAGCGCTATAACCTGTACCATTTATACTGATCGCATATGCCCTTACATAATACGTGGTATCAGGGCTCAACCCTGTCAATGAAATAGTCTCCCCTGAGCAGTCACTTGCAACAATTTTATTGTCATCTGTCGTTGGGCTCTCCGAGGTTGAGTAGACCATCCCACACTCAGTTATACTGGCTCCGCCATCGTCAATTACATATACCCCGGTTGTAGCGCCTGTTGATAATATGTTGGTATCCGTAAGTTTCCCCACTGCTGGTACAGGAAGCTCATGAGTACGAAAATATTTATCAGAGCCATAGCTTGCTCCACCGGTATTTGTAGCTACAAGCCTGAAATGATAATATGTTAAATCGTTTAGTCCGGTTATATCTGCGCTCACATCTACATCGTCGTTGCCGGATCCGGCATTTCCGATCGCTGTAGTCATTCCATAACTCATATCTGTACCATATTCAAAGTAATATGCAGTTGATATGCCATTAGGGTTAATTGTGCCGTTCAAGGTGACAGAACTGCTATTAACCGATGTAGCAGCATTTGTCGTGACTGCAAGCAGTGCGGTTGTACCATAAAACTCTATGGGGCAGGGATTTCCAAGATATTCCCAGATGTAAGACGTTAGTGTGATGGGTCCTCCATAAAGCCCGTTCCCATCAGAGCAAAAGCCCCGTTTACCATTAACTCCATGGAGATTATAGGAGGATATTTTTGATTTAAGGATATCTTCATTGGGCCAGGGCCATAAATTTTCATTAGTAATCGTATCCCATCCGGATTCACCGTAAAGGCTTTCAGATACTCCGATACGCTTCACAATTTGAGCCCCTACTTGAGTCCCGGACCTGCCCAAGGTTTTCAAGGCAGAGCTATCCTCAATACGAGGAATATAACTCAATCCACTTGTCAGGGGATCAGTATTGACAACCTCCCCTGAACCCGGGCTTGTCTCGTTATAATTAATTGTATTGTAAAGGACATTATAGGAGTTGTTACCAGGAATTCTGTCTAATCCGATTCGATTATCGACAAGGATGTTATTTTCGATTGTTTGGATTATACCGTTGGTTCTTCCGATAGCAGATCCCTGATAATCGCCTGTCCCTCGGACATTTGCCAGCGTATTATTGATTGCCGTATAGCTTGCATTTTGTCCAACAGCCAAAATGCCGAAGGTCGAGTTGTTATTCATCCATGCAGCATTATTGATAAAGGAGATTGTCTCACTATCCCCAGGTGAGCAACTTGCTATCTGGCCTATATCATTAACAGCGATGCAACCATTTGCAAAGTAGTTTGATGCACCGTTAGTGGTAAAGAATACAGTGGTAGCAATCCAGTCATCATCTGGTACATTATCTTCATCTTCTATATGGATGCCATCAATAGATATACAGTTCTGGAAATAGGTATTATCCGCCCAGTAGGCAACAAAAGAGGCAAAATGGTTTGCTTGATGATCCGGATAATAATGCACATCACGCCGCGCCAAACACCGTCTCACCACATTATATTGTGACCTTGTGTAATCATCATATTCTCCGACAAATACATAGCTGTAAGCACTTCTCCCCCATGAGGCACAATCTTCAACAAGGCAGTATTTTGAGTTATAAAACCAAAAGTGCCCAAAATAGGACTCTTCAGACACACAGTTTAATACCTTTATGTGATCGCAATCCTGAGCACGAAAATTAGCCCCTCCATTATCCGGGCCTGCGTTTCTGAAATGAAAGTTTTTAAATACTATATATGAGTTATTCCATATAAACACAGGTTGATAAAGGTTGCCTCCATCAATAACAGCACCTAAATAATGTTCTGCCATTATTGTGATATATTTTCCGGGTGAGCCGGACGGCATATTGTCATACCCGCCATATTCTCCGCTAATATTATTTTCCTCCCCGGAATAAATTCCATCCCTTACAATCAATGTGCCCCCTGGTTGCAGTGTTGAAAGGCCTTTTTTTATTGTTTTCCAGGGCAATGCAGGTGTTCCATTTCCAAGAATATCATCTCCATTTGTTCCATCTACATAATAATCATTTTCAGAATCACCAAAATTAAATTTGCTGATAAATGCATCGCTCGGTCCTTCTCCATAAATATCCTGGTAAGCATCCTCTGTGGGAAAGTCATTAGAGCTTGTTTTTCCAACAACGTATACCTTGCCTGGTGAATCGACAGCAATGCTCTTACCGCAATCACTGTTAGTTCCACCCAGATATGTC
>JAGYMO010000357.1 GCA_018400255.1 Deltaproteobacteria bacterium | reverse complement strand
CAGTATCCATCTCTGAAAATAGATCGAGGTTGTTGTTAGAAGCACAGCCGTCTGTACCAAGCCCCACCGTCATTCCTTTTTCCAGCATATCTGTAACCGGCGCAAACCCAGAGCCGAGTTTCATATTGCTTTCCGCACAGTGCGCGACTTTGACATCTTTTTTTGCCATTATCTCTATCTCATCGTGGTTTAAGTAAATGGCATGGGCGGCAATTAAATCACTGCCTAAAATACCAAGGTCATCAAGATAAAACACCGGCCGTTTTTTCTCCCTTTTTTGTATTTCTTCAACCTCCTCAAGAGTCTCCGAAAGATGTGTCTGAAGCGGGAGATCATATTTTAGCGATATCTCATGGGCCTTTGACAAGGTACTTGAAGAACACGTTATGGGGCTGTGACAAAAAATGCCGGGCGTGATAAGGTCAGAGTAATTTTTCCACCCCTCTATAAAGGAGTGCGCTATATCGATATTTTTTTCAGGCCTCGGAACCCCGGGGGCTGGAAAATCTAAAACGCCCTGGGCCACAATACCCCTCATACCAGATTTATTAATTGCCCTTGCCATATCATCAGCAAAAAAATACCCATCCACTATTGTAGTGGTTCCTGATGCAATCATTTCCAGTGTGGCAAGAAGGGTCGTCCAATAGACTGGATTCGGATTCATATACCTTGCCTCTGCCGGAAATATGTGATCAAAAAGCCAAACCTTCAGGGGAAGATCATCTGCCCAACCTCTAAACAGGGTCATTGGTGAATGGCCATGGACATTTATAAGGCCCGGCAAGATGACAGTGTTTTCAGCATTTATTATAACCTTTGCCTTTGGTACAGGGCTCTCCCTTTGGAAGGAAATCGCCTTGATTTTATCGCCTTTAATAATTATTCTGGCATTGAAAAGGGGATCTTCACCCTCGACCATTGTGAGAAGAATACCCCCTTCTATTATAATATCAAAAGCTTCTTCTTTTTCAGACATTTTCTTGTTATAAAAAGAGTTGACAATTTTATAAAAATTTTGGTTTTTCCCTTTAACAAAATAGGTTAGAGTGAAAAAATTATCAAGATTAATATAAGGAAATTTTTATGGCCATTATCGCTCCCTTCAAGGGTGTTACTTACAATTTAGACAAGATAGCCGGCATGGAAAATATCGTAGCACCGCCATATGATATTATTTCAAACAATGACCAGGATTATTACTATGAAAAAAACCCATATAACGTTGTCAGACTTATATTAGGCAAAAAAAAGACAGGGGATTCCGACTGGGATAATCGGTATACCAGGGCTGCAGATTACTTTAAGAAGTGGGTATCAGATGAAATACTTATCAGATCTAGAGAGCCTTCTATTTATCTGACCTCTCTCGAATATAAATCCCCCTACAATACAGTAACAAAAACCAGATGGGCATTCATCTCCCTTGTGCGCATAGAAGAAAGTGATTCCCAGATAATCATGCCACACGAAAAGACCTTTTCTTTTCACAGACAAGACAGGTTAAAACTGATGAGAGCATGTAATGCCCAATTCAGTCCAATTTTTGGGCTATATAAAGATGAAGACAACACAATCTTCAAAAGGTTTGATCCCGTTATAAACTCATTGCCACAAATATCATTCACTGATAGAGACGGGAATAATTACAGAATGTGGGAGGTCAACAATAATTCTATCTTGAAAAACGTTTTCTCAGAGATGGCATCCAAATCAATTGTAATTGCTGATGGACACCATAGGTATGAAACAGCGAGAAATTACCGAAATATATTGAGGGCGCGATATGGTATCCTGCACACTGGAAGGGCCCATGATTATGTAATGATGTATTTAACAAATATTGCTGACAAAGGTGTAACTATACTGCCAACGCACCGACTTATTAAGTTTAATACGCACTTTGATGCAGCACAGTTTTTTACATCTGTGAGCAAATATTTTGATCCTATTCTGTTTCCCTTTTCTCCGGAAAACCAAAAAAATATTCAAAATAGATTCCTGGATCAATTAAAGGATCATGGAAAGAACGAGACTGCTATTGGATTTTATTACCATCAGGCAAAAAATTTCTATATACTTCTCTTGAAGCCAGGCGCCAGGGAAAGCCTGGGAGATGATCTTCATCCCTCGCTTAAAAAACTCGATGTCTTAGCACTTTCCCGCCTAATATTACAGAATACCTTGGGTATCAAAAGAGACGAGTTGGATAATGAAGAAATAATTCAATACGAGAGTGACGCCAATAAATCGTTATCAATGGTATCCTCAGGGGAATGTCAGATGGTTTTTCTGCTTAACTCTACAAAGATAGACCAAATATTGGAGATAACGGGGAATTCACTTCTCATGCCCAGAAAATCTACCTATTTTTACCCTAAGATAATCACCGGTCTGGTGTTTAATATGATTGACCCGAATGAGATAATATATATACCGGATCGTTAAATAATGGGGACTTGCCTTGTTTATAAAAAAAGATGAGGTTTTAGATACCATTATAGATGGCAGGCTTAAGGTAATTCAACCCAACCGTGGCTATAGGTTTTCTGTTGATGCCTTGCTTCTTGCCGAATTTGCCTCCATAAAAGATACTGATTCTGTTGTCGACTTAGGGGCTGGCTGCGGGATCATTTCACTACTTATCGCCATAAATAGAAAGGCGAAACTTGTTTTTGGCCTTGAAATCCAAAAAGACCTGGCTTCCCAGGCGAAAAGAAATGTTATCATAAACAATCTAGAGGGTACGGTTTATATAATCTGCGGTGATCTAAGAAAGCTACCTATAAAACCTGGGAGCGCCAGTGTAGTGATATGTAACCCTCCATATAGAAAGGGCAAAAGCGGTCGGGTTAACCCTGATCTGGGCAAGGCAATAGCAAGACACGAAATATTCGCAAATTTAAATCACATACTAATGGCAGGAAAAACAATCCTTCAGCCAGGTGGTAAGTTGGCCTTGATATACCCGGCAAACCGATTGCCGGAAATTTTTTCAACTATGAGATCGTTTAGCTTAGAACCTAAAAGGCTTCAAATTATTTTCCCTAATGATAAGTCCAATGCCAAGCTTGCTATGATTGAAGGCAGCTTACATGGAAATCCCGGTTTAAAAATACTCCCACCGTTATTTGGTCAGGGTAATTTTTCTATACCAGAGAAATAAAGGCATATTTAGGGGCCAGAGGTCAGAGGTCAGATGTCAGCGGCCAGGGATCAGTGATGAGTGATCAATTTAGT